>DASVZE010000349.1:0-6808 GCA_036391775.1 Chloroflexota bacterium
CATCCAGGATTCCCATGGACACGTCGGTTTCCCCGGCTTTGACGGGATGTCGGCTGCCGTCTCGCTCAGCTATGTGGCGTCCATGCAGGAGCATGGCGTGCCGGTCACCTACGCGTACATTTCTGATGCCCACGATGCACATCCTAGCGGCCCAGCTTACGGTCCGGGCCAGGCAGGCTATGTAGCTGCGCTGAAGGCCTACGATGATGCCTTCGGCAAATTCTTCACCCGTCTGTCCAACGACGGTATCAATTCACGCAATACCCTGTTCGTCTTTACCTCTGACGAAGGCGATCATTTCGTGGGCGGTTCGCCCAGTCCGGCCGGGTGCGACGGGGTGACGACTCCATGCACCTACAGTCAGATCGGCGAGGTCAATGCCAATCTGACCGGCTTGCTGGCCACAGAGCAGGGCGTCACCACTCCCTTCAAAGTCCACTCCGACTCTGCTCCCAATATCTACATCACAGGTAATCCGGCACGGGATGCCGCGGTGACCCGCACCTTTGACCGTGCCCTGGGCAATCTGACCGCGGTAAATCCCATCACCAGCAATACCGACAGCGTGACCAGGTATTTGGCCGATTCGGTCGAAATGAAGATTCTTCACATGGTGACGGCCGACCCGGCACGCACACCAACGCTGACCATGTTCGCCGATCCCAATTACTTCCTGTTTGCGGGTGCTCCCAACTGTACGTCGCCATGTGTTACAGAACAGCCGGGTTTCGCCTGGAATCACGGTGATGTCAGTCCGGATATCAATACGACCTGGCTTGGTTTGGTCGGCCCCGGTGTTGCTCGGAATGGCATTGACAGTACCACATGGTCGGATCACACGGACATCCGCCCAACCATCATGAATCTGGTCGGTTTGCAGGACGACTACAGCCATGATGGCCGCGTGTTGGTCGAGGATCTCACCGGATACGCCCAGCCGTTGGCGGTGAAGAAGAGCACCAGCTTCATTGCTCTGGCGCAAATGTACAAGCAGCTAAATGCGTGCGTCGGGCAGTTTGGCCTGGCGACTCTAGGCGTCTCGACCAGAGCCCTGGAAAGCGGCAGCTCGGCCGACGACAGCACGTACACCAACCTCGAGAATCAGCTCATGTCGGTCAATAGCCAACGCAACACGCTGGCGTCGCAGATGGTCGCTTTGTTGGAAGGAGCCGAATTCGGCAATCAGCCGTTTAGCGATGCGCAGGCGCAAAGCCTCATTGCGCAGGGCCAGAGCCTTCTGAATCAAGTGAACAGCATGTAAGGATGCCGAAATCGAGAGGCGTGCGGCTCGCTAGACACGAGACCAGCGTCTCGCCGCTGTAACAGATCATACCGGGGCGCCGTTCTAGCAATGTGAAGGCGCCCCGGTAACTATTAAAGGACGGATAAACGTGATACGTGCGATGGTCATTCGATTGATCGTCGTGGTTCTGCTTTGTGTCCCTGCGCTGATGCCCGCCGGCGCAGACCATGCGGTAGCAGCCTCCCCACTTATGAAGGCGCCGACCTGGCAGGTGCTGGTGGCCGCCAATTCCCAACCGCGCCTCTCGCATCCGGAGGGCCTGGCCATCGATCTGCGCGGGCACAGCCTCCAGAAGTGGATGTATCTAGCCGACACCGGCCACAATCGTATCGTCAAGCTGGGGACCGGCGGCCATTACCTGGGAAGCTGGGGCAGCCGCGGCGCCGGTCCGGGAAAGTTCGTGCTTCCAGCGGGTGCTGCGGTGGACGGCCACGGCAACGTGTACGTGGCGGACAGCGGCAATAACCGTATTCAGAAGTTCGACTCGCAGGGACATTTCCTCGCGCAATGGGGGACGGCGGGCACCGAACCAGGTCAATTCAGCGGTCCGGCTGCTGTTGCTGTGGGTGGCTCAGGCAATGTATTCGTCGCCGATCGCAACAACAAGCGGATCGAGAAGTTTTCTCCCATGGGGCATTTGCTCGCCGTGTGGCCGGTTACCATTCCCGTTGCACCTAACCCGAACGGCTTTGGCCCGGTAGGTCCCTACGCGCTCACAGTGGGTAGCAGTGGCAAAATCTATACAGCGGTTGACACCGGGCAATGTTCCGGCGGTCACTGTGTCATGGACTATATCGCGCTGGAAACGCTCTCACCGTCGGGGAAGATCACGCGCATTGTGGTAGGTGGCAATCCATATGGCCGCTTTTCGTATCCAGCTGTACCGGGAGTTACGTCCGTCCTGGGCCCGTGGTGGCAGATTGGCGCTCTGATCGTGGATTCGCAGGGTCACGTGTTCCTGGGAGAGTGGAACGCCAGCGATCGGACGTCCGTGACCGAGCTATCAACCAATGCAAAGGTGCTTGGCCAGTGGCAGCTGCCCCCGCCAAGCGGACTGAAAGGCTGGCCGCCGCAGGGAATGGCGCTCGATCCACGCGGCAATGTGTATGTGGCCGATACCATCGCAAATCGGGTATTGAAGCTTGTCTTTCGGCCGTGATCGTATCGGGGCATACCCGGCACTCGGATAGGGCAGTCTAGCACGCGGGTACGGACTCTCCGTTGACGAGCGAGAAGAAATGGCAGTGCGTCGATTCGTCTTACCGCAGCAAGCTGGGATGGGCGGTTTCAGAGTCGGCCTGCATGAGACCTTCCAGCTCCCGGCGGGTGGCTAGAGAGTGGTCGCCTGCAGTCGTGCACTTGAGCGCGGCCAGGGAGGCGCCGGCTCGTAGTGCCGTCTCCACGTCTGACTCCAGGAGACCCCAGAGGAGACCGGCCGTAAATGCATCACCTGCACCGAACCGATCGACCATGGAGGTACTCACTGCGGGCTGGCGAAAGGTGAGACCGTCAAAAGTCGATGCCAGACAGCCCCTCTCGGATTGAGTCAAGACCACGAGGTTCGCATCAGTCGAAGTGCAAGCGCGCAGTGTCTCGAGCACATTCTCATCGGTTCCCTCAAGTTTGAATAGGATTCGGGCGTCCTGCTCGCTGCAAACCACCACATCCGCCATGGCCATGAAATCCGCCATTGTTTCGCGTGCCGTAGCGGGTGACCACAGTCGAGCACGGTAGTTGACGTCGATGCACACCCGTGCTCCTCGCGCGCGTGCTTCCTCCACGAAGGTGTGAGACAAAGCTCGTGCAGCAGGTGAGAGAGCCGGGGTTATGCCCGACAGTACGGCAAAGGCTGCGTCGTTCAGCGCCTCGACGGCGAGGTCGCCCGCTTCCATGCAATTGATGGCCGAGTCCCGCCGGTCGTACCACACGGTGGTTGGTCGTGGAGGTGCCCCAAACTCGACGAAGTACAGACCGACGCGTCCCTCCTCGATCTGTTTGACGCGCGAGACATTTACTCCTGCGACGGCTATCTCGGACAAGATGCGGCGGGCGAGTGGACTTTCGGGCAGACAGCCCAGCCAGGTAGCGGGTACCCCCAGGCGCGCCAGCGCCACCGCCACGTTGGACTCGGCTCCGCCAACATGTACGTCCAGACTCTGCGTGAGCTCAAGCCTGCTCCCATGTGGCGCCGAAAGACGGAGCATCGCTTCGCCAAAGGTCACGACCGAACGTCTGGCCACTTCCCTGTTCTCCCGAGCATTCCACGGTTCCATGACCGCGCAGGCGCGGCCTCCGTTCGCATAGAGGTGCGCCCTCTCCCGATCGACTAGCGCACACAATTCGACTCTTCGATCTTACCTTCGGCCATGCTTTTCGAGGTCATGCCGCGCCTGAGGCACGTTTTTTGCTCTGTTTACTGGCGACGAAATCAAGCCGGAGCCAAGACCCGGCAGAATGTGGTGATTCATGAGTGATCTGGCAGACAAGGCCAAGGGAACGATAGAGGAAATCAAAGGCAAGATTACTGGAGACAAGTCCAGCCAGGCCAAGGGCAAGGCGCTCAAGGCCCGCGGCAAGGTCAAGGGCGCGTTGAACGACGTCGGGGACGTGGGCAATAACGAGGGGCCGACAGTCGATCGCGAGACTATGGCATCCGACCGGCCGTAAGTAGCCTCAGTCGGTTATCGATTCTCCGCCGGGGGGTGATGCTCCCGGTGTGCGATGAGGTCACGCAGTGCCGCGGTTTCTCTGGACGGTTCGGCCTCGATTTCAGCCTTGAGGGCGCGCCGGCACTCCTCGTAGGCACGCAGGGCCTCGTTCGGCCGCCCGGCTTCCACCAGATACTGCATCAGATGGCGGTACACTTCCTCGCGCCAGGGCTCAATACGCAGAATCTTACGGCAAAAAGTGGCTGCCTGACCGGGCTCGCCTAATTCTGCGTAGATCCGTGCCACATCGGCCAGCATCTCAAGGTGCCGCTCGCGCAGGCGCTCGCGAATAGCAACGGTCCACTCCAAGAAGGGATCATCCCGCAGATAGTCGTCCTGGTAGAGTACCTCGGCGCGCCGGTAGGCATGTAAAGCTTCTTCACGCTGACCCTCCGCTACCAGCTGACGTCCCTGCTCTACGTACTCCTGGAAGGCGTCGACATCCGACCAGCAGTTCGCCGAGTTGTCATAGTAATATGAGCCTTCTTGCTGAGCAATGAAGTTGGCACTTTTTGTCTTTTCGCTGCGCCGGCCCAGCACCTTGCGGAGCTCGTGGACGGCCACGCGTAGACGATTGGTCGCGACCTCGGGATCGGTCTCCGGCCACAGCTCTTCTGCCAGAATGTCTTTGGGATAACGCTGTCCGGCGTGGCTGAAGAGCAGCTTGAAGATCGTTTTCGCCGGCTTGTTGCGCCAGCTCTCGTCGAAGAGTTGCCTGTCGTCCATGTAGACGCGCAGCGAGCCCAGCGCATACACTCGCAAGCAACTTTCCCGCGCCTCGGCGAAGCGGGGAGAACGGCTGAGCAGACGTTGCAGACGGATTAACAGCTCTTCCAGCTCGAACGGCTTGGCAACAAAGTCGCGCAGCTCTGCGTCCAGAGCGCGATGGATCGACGCATCGGGCCGTTGCGCGCTGAAAATCAGAACAGGGAACTCGTGCAGCAAGTTATTTCGCAAGTGCTCCAGCACGCCGTAGCCGTCGACCTCCGGCATAAGAAGATCGAGCAACATGGCATCTGGTAGCTGATTGCGCGGGTTAAGCCGTTCGATCGCTTCCCGACCGTTCACCGCGTACTGCGTCTGGTATCCTTCGTCCTCGAGGAACTGGAGCAGCACGTCACGGATCGACGGGTCGTCATCGACAATGAGAATTGTGGCATCAGGCATACGCGGTACTATCTCCCCCCGCTTCAGGCCTTTTCTGTAGCGATTTGCGTGCCAGGCGAAGCTGTCCACCGACTCATGCTAACGCGACGACGTGGCATGTCTTGTTTTACCGCAAGTGAGCCGCTCTCGGTGAGATAGAATTGAAAGCGTCACCTATGCACTACGCGTCCGCTTCCCACCACGCTGCCGACGCCTCCCCCTTTTCCTCGCCACTGCTCCGCAATCTGGTGCTGTTTGGCCGGTTGTTGCGTGCCGTGGGTGTGAAAATACCCACTGGCGCCCTGTCGGATCTGGCAACGAGCACGCGGTGGATCGATATCAGATCGCGAGAGGATTTCCGTGAGGCGGCGCGCTGTCTGTTGGTAAGCCGTCATGAGGACATGGAGCTCTTCGATAGGGCTTTTGATCTGTTCTGGCGCAGCTGGAAAGAGCAAGGCGGCGATCTGCTGGAGCGGGCTCTGGACGAGCTTCCGCTGGAGCAGACTCCGTCCGATCATCCTCCGGCGGGCTCGCGGCGCGCGGGCTCGGCCGATCTCTCCCTCGGCGCGATTGGCGTGGCCGAGTCCGAAGAGGATGATGAGGAGGGAGCGCCCAGCCCTTTGCCTGTGTACAGCGCAAGTGAGGCATTGCGCTCCAAAGATTTCGCTCTGTACTCACAGGACGAGCTAATCGATGCTCAGCGTTTTCTGGAATCAATGCAGTGGGCCATCGTACGGCGGCGCTCTCTGCGAACCCGACCGGCACGGCAGGGGCGCCGGCTCGACGTGCGGCGCTCGGTCCGCCAGAACCTGCGACATGGTGGAGAGCTTCTGAATCTGGCCTATCGTGGACCCAAAATGAAACGCCGACCGGTTGTCTTGTTGTGTGATATCAGCGGGTCCATGGATCGTTACACGCGCTTGCTGCTGCACTTTCTTCACTCTATCGAGACCAGCGCGCAGCGCACCGAGATCTTTGTGTTTGGTACGCGATTGACGCGCATCACGCAGGCTCTCAAGCACCGCAATCCAGATGAGGCCATCGCCGCGGCCAGCGTTGAGGTACAGGACTGGTCCGGTGGCACGCGTATCGGGGAGTCTTTACACGCGTTCAATCAGAGTTGGGCCCGCCGTGTGTTGGGGCATGGCGCCATTGTCATCATCATCAGCGATGGGTGGGACCGGGGCGATCCGGCCGTCCTGAGCCGCGAGATGGAGCGGTTGCAGCGAGCAAGCTACCGGCTGCTCTGGCTCAATCCGCTGCTCGGCTCACGCAACTACCGGCCTCTTACCCAGGGCATTCAGGCAGCACTTCCCTATATCGACGACTTTCTTCCAGTCCATAATCTTGCTAGCCTTGAGGCACTGGCCCGTCTGCTCAATGATGTGCAGGAGGGGCGGCCTAATCGCAAGCAGGCACGTCATACTTCTATCCCGTTGGAGAATGGTATCGACTTATGCGCTACATCTTCCTAATCGTGCTGGCCGCTGCGATCGGCGGATTCCTGGTTTATCGCGAGTTGATGGCTCCGCTTCCGATTGTGCTACCGGCGCCGGTTCAGGTGCAGGCCCAGGCGCAGGGTGCAACACTCTCCCCTGATGGCTGGACCAATTCTCGAGCTGTCTCACTGGTGGCGATGCCGCGCACCGCC
>DASVZE010000350.1:0-3136 GCA_036391775.1 Chloroflexota bacterium
TCGATGACCTCGTCCCGGCGGACCACTTCTACCGCCACCTGGACCGGGTCTTCGACCTCACCTTTATCCGTGATCTCGTGTACTCCTGCTATGCGGCCGACAAAGGTCGCCCGTCTGTCGATCCAGTCGTTGTCTTCCGGCTTCAGCTCGTGATGTTCTTCGAGGGCATCCGCTCCGACCGTCAGCTCTTACGGCTGGCCGCAGATCGGTTGAGCGTGCGCTGGTATCCGGGGTACAACCTCGACGAGCCGTTGCCCGACCATTCGACGCTCACGCGCGTCCGCCTGCGCTACGGCCTGGCGATCTTTCGGCGATTCTTTGAGGCCATTGTCGAGCAGTGCCAGCAGGCGGGACTGGTCTGGGGCCGCGAGCTCTGCTTCGACGCCACCCAGGTGCAGGCCGATGCCTCCCTCGATTCGCTCACGGCGCGGTTTGCCGTCGATGCCCGCCAAGCACGGCAAGCGCGCCACGAACGGGAGGCGCAACAAGGGGCGCAACAGGCCAAAGTGTGGCATGGCTTACGACGATTCTGCTTGCGGCGCTTGTGGCGCGTCAACAGCGAGGCGCTCATGACAGCGGCTGGACAGAACCTCAAACGTCTGCTTGCCAGGCAGGGATGGGGGCGTCGGCTGCTGCCGAGCGGAGCGGCCCTCACCGTGGCCAATCCAATTGCTGGCGCCTCTGTCTGCTTCGTCCGGAAAATCATCCTCGTAGAGGCTTATCACAGGTCACGGGACGCATTACCAGACACCGGACAGACATTCGTAGCTACCTGGCAGCGATTCGGCCCGAATTATTCACCAGGCTCGTTCGTTTCTGGGACGCCGTACGACAACTCCTTCCGGTTCACGAGCGACAGGTAGGAGATGCGTGCCAAAAGCCGTCTCAAAAACAAGTTTCACCGCCCGCTAGCTTACATGGGTTTTGATACACTGAAGTCAGTATGACAATGACGGAGCAACGGCAGAAGTATTTAAAAGCCCGGGTAGCTCTGGCGCTCTACAGTGAAATCGGCCACGTGCCCAAGGAAGATGAGATCGAACACGTCTGCCACATGACGCGGGTCCTGTATAAAGCCGTCCTCGGTACGCATTACTTACGCAAGCAGCAACAGAAGAGCGGGCAATTGGCGCTGTTCTAGGCCGAAGGACAAGCATGCTGATAGGTTACGCCCGCGTTTCCACCCAGGACCAGACACTCGACCTCCAGACGGACGCACTCAAGCAGGCTGGCTGTGAGAAGATTTTGCGGATACTACAAGTGGCGCGAAAGCGGAACGGCCAGGCTTACAGGCCGCCCTGGACCACCTTCGAGCAGGTGATACGTTGGTCGTCTGGCGTCTGGACCGGCTCGGCCGCACGCTCAAGCATCTCATTGCGACGGTCACGGACCTCAGTGATCACGGGGTCGGGTTCAAGAGCCTTCAGGAGAACATGGACACGACGACCTCTGGTGGCAAGCTCATCTTTCATATCTTCGGGGCATTGGCCGAGTTTGAACGGGAAGTCATCAGAGAGCGCACGAACGCTGGGCTCCAGGCAGCAAGGGCGCGCGGCAGGTTCGGTGGCAGGCCGACCATTCAATCGCTCGATCCCAAGAAATTCGCGCTTGCGAGAAAGCTCTACGACGACAAGTCCATGTCGGTGCAGGAGATTTGCGAGACGCTGCATATCGGGAGAAGCACGTTGTATCGGTACCTTACTGTCAGCCGATCAACGCCGCCAGCACAAGAAATTGCGGCGCGCCATTTTCCAGGCTATCTTTGATAGCTTGTCGCCTATATTGTCACGCAAAGTGTTGCAAGTACAAACCGTTGTCACTGAGCGCCAACAGCCTTGCCCATATGTTTCCGGTATTCGAGGACCGTCAGATAGACAATGAAGAGATCGAACGCCGTAAGGAGCAGCAGCCCAACTGACAGCTTTAGCACAAGTTGGTACACCTGGTACGCAATAAAGAT
The DNA here is from genome assembly GCA_036391775.1 of Chloroflexota bacterium. GTDB lineage: Bacteria > Chloroflexota > UBA5177 > UBA5177 > UBA5177 > DASVZE01. The sequence goes on from DASVZE010000350.1 coordinate 1,961, forward strand.
GAGCAAGAACGCGATCATCCACGGATACGCCCAGAGTTTCTCCTTGAGCACGGCCACAACCAGGATGATCTTCACAAGACCATGACTGAGTAAGTACGCCGCTAGGAACAGCGAACCTGAGGTAGTGAACGAATGAGCATAGCGCACGAGGTGCGTGGCAATCACGTCGTTCGGATCTTCAGATAATTCATGCTGTGTCAGAAACCGGACAATGGCATTCAACTTTTCGGGCGAGAGCAAGAGCAGCAGGATGCCGCCCACCAGTTCCAGCAGCCCATCTATGCCCTTAAGCGTCACGCTGACGTCAAATATTCGATCCAGAAGTGGCAAACGCTCGAAGCGTTTCAGCAATGTGTCGTTCATCATGTCGCGCGTCCTGTTCGACCAATACACAGCATTTGGTTCATGGCCTCGTACCTGTTCAGGCGGACTTGCGCAGCACGTAGAGCATGGAGGCATGACGCCAGGGGACCGCCGATCATCTGGGCATCAAATGGGCATCGAATGGGAGGTGGTTTACCCATGGTGGCGGCAACTGCACTGCTACCTTCCTCATCTCCTCAATGAGATAGACTTCCAGCCCGGCTTGCACGTCGTGCCACGCCGCGAGGTCACCGTGGTCGTCGACGAGCTGCGCGTGCGACGATCATAACGACGAAGAACGCGACCCCTCCGACCAGTCCCAGCAAGGTCGGATAGATGAACAAATACCCGCGCGGGTCCGTATCCGACAGTTGTAGCTGCCCAGCCCAAATGTATAGCCCGGCGGCGGAAGCGAACAGAGCGATACACAGGCTGCCCAAGATGCTAAGCGCGATCCGCGTGGTGACCTCCCGCGCCTCACCGCCTCCCCGACGCCGCAGGCGCCCTCAGCCGAGCCGTTGGGAATAAGAGGGTCGGCAAGGCGTCTTTGATGGATGAGTCTATCGGCGGAGGGCTGATGTGTCAAGCGCGCGTTGTCCCGCGGGCGGACTCGGACAGCTATCCAACCACTTGCAACCGAGCGAAGCGAGGTGTCTATTCAGCATCTAGCTGCCTGACGATTCAAGTTGGGTGTTGAATAGACACCATGGCTTCCTTCTTTTGGGCACACATGGGCAAGCGTCCAATGCTTTGGGGGGGTAGTCAAGCGGGCTATACTATAGCCAATATGAGACTCCCGAGCACCGCATTCAT
>DASVZE010000351.1:0-7794 GCA_036391775.1 Chloroflexota bacterium
CTGCTTCGTGCTCTGGTGGACCTCCTAAACAAGGTCAAGAACTCTCAAACGTCGACCTACGCCGGAGACCGAATATACGCGGCCCTCTTCGAGCTCAACGATCCGGAGCTCATCCCTGCGCTGGAAGCGCTAGGTGACCGCGCGAATCTTATCCTCGCAAACGGCAGTACGCAGCAGCCGGGTGGGGACGAAAACGCCGCGGCTCGCCAGGAGCTACGAGGGAAGGTCAACCTTTACGATCGCATGGTCGGTGTGGGACACCTGGCGCACAACAAGTTCCTCATTGTGTGTGACGCCGACGATCAACCCCAAGCGGTGTGGACCGGGAGTACCAACTGGCAGATGACCGGGCTATGCACCCAGGCCAACAACGGCATCCTGCTTGAGAACGCCCAGATCGCAGGCTGGTTCAAGGCGCAGTGGGATTTGCTCAAGGGCGCAGGTAACGATTTTCCTCCGAACCTGATCAACGCCGATGACCAGAAGAAGTCAGTCACCATCGGTGACAGGCAGGTCACCGCGTGGTTCACACCGGTCCATGGATTGGTCGATCTCAGTGATGCCGAGACGATGATCAATGCGGCCCAACAGGGCATACTTTTCCTCATGTTCAATCCGGGACCGGAAGGCACCCTTCTCAACGCTATTGTCAACCGCTCAATATCGGGAAATCCCACCTACGATCCCAACCTTTATATCCACGGAGTGTTGAATCAGGACCCCAGTACAACGGCGCATCCGATCGTGGGACTGTTCCATCGCGGTCAGTACACAGAGAGCAACCTGGATGTCGTACTCCCCGCGGCGATTGACCACCGTTTCGCGTACTGGGATGAGGAGATCAAGAAGTACCAGTACGCATGGGCCATGGTGCATAGCAAGGTGATCGTGATAGACCCGTTCGGACCTCATCCGGTCGTCATGACCGGCTCTCACAATCTCGGTCCCAAAGCCAGCAGTGCCAACGACGACAACCTCGTCATCGTGCAAGGCGATCCCGCTCTGGCACAAGCGTATGCCGTCAACATCATGGCGATCTACAACCAGTATCGCTGGCGCTATCTGATGAGCACCCAGTCCGCGACAGCAAGCGCTGGTCAACCGGCAGCCGCAGCGGCGCCCGCGCCTGTCGCTACCACCGTGCCTCTCGGCGCCGGCACGGCGGTCGCCACCCACGCGGAAATCTGGTCCGGATTACAGGATAACGACACCTGGCAGGATGACTACTTCACAGGAGCCAAGCTACGAGAGCTGAACTTCTGGATGGGTCGCGGTTAAAGGAGGCAGGCTGATGGCTTTCGCGGATGACTTTAGTCAGTGTTTGGCGGGATCGGGTATCAACATACCTGCAAGTGCAATTCCCGAGCACGACACTCTACAAAGCGGACTTAACAGCATTAGCTCGTGGATCGCATCGCTTGACAGTACGACGCAGGTCGCTGTGGATGAGGTTACGGCCGATTTTCCAACCAAAGCGGGACTCGCCGATCCGAATGTCAACATTGCGCCAGAGCTACTAGCGTTTTTGCAGGCGTTCGATAGTGTGCCGGCAAGTCTTCCTATTTCAACACTTGTTCAACGATGCAATGACTGCTTGCAAGCGAAAGGGGACGGAGGATCTCAAAGCTCATAAGGTTGTCTTCCCCGCAAGCGCTTCAGGTGAGGTACAGGTACATGGACGAGTGGGAATCTTTTAAGAACTGCGTGAAGATCCAATCCAACCTAGACATGGAAGCCTGGGACGTCATGCTCTTCCAGCCGTTGAAGGACCTGTCGGACTGGTGGGGCAGACAATCGAGCACGACGAAAGCCTGGACCGCTTGGCTGGCCTCGATCGGCGGAACGGCATTCGCTCGATGGGTGGGCCGAGTCGCCGGTATTACAGCGGCTGAGGTTGCTGGTTTGTTGGCGGAGGCATTGGTTGCCGTCATTGCCGCCCTGGCTTTAGGAACTTTTATGGACGTGGTGGGCCGTTGCCTATCCCAGGCGGTGGCTAAGGCATAATTGCGACCAATGTCTTGAGCACAAGGAGGTGCCCATGCAGAGCGGATAACCCGACGACGTGTTGTGACAAGACCATTGCTCGAAGACAGGAGCGAAAAGTGACTGACGTAACGCCCCACGACCTTGCAAATGCAGTCATGGGCCAGCTGTACGACGTGCTGACAAACGGTGACGACACGGTACCCAAGTCGGTCGACAACTACTTCTCGTGGATGACTCCGGGCATCCCGATGGATCCGTCCGACTTCGACTTCCTCACACAGGGTCTCACCGGGGTTGTCAAACCGCAAGATGTGGCGAATCTCGTGGTACCCGTGGGTGCGGGAGCAGGGGCCGCAGGCGCTCCCGCTGCCGCCGGAGGAACCCCTTCGGGCGGTCAGACGCTCACCTCCCAGCAGATCAACGAGCTCCGCGCGCAGGATACCAACAGGGTCTACATGCAGGCAGAGATGGTAGCGCGGCTGGTGGACTTTGTCCCCGAGGTCTCAAAGATCAACAACAACCAGTTTGCGCAGTTCAATGTCTCGAACAACGAAGGCACGCTGTCGGACCGGTACAATCTCATTCTGAAAATGAGCCAGGTCATGTACCAGGAACTGGACGCCGACACCCAGGCCAAAATCGCCAAGTTCCGCTCTTTGCTTCAGACAACGACGACCCATACCGATCTCGTGACGGGCGAGCAGACGCAGGTGGTCGGCCCCAGTCCAATGGTGCGGGCCTACAACGACAAGATGGCCGCTTACGATGCCGCAGCACTCACCTACAACAATGCGCGGATCGCCGCGCTGGCCGGAACTGACCCCGCCGCCGTCGAGAACTTTGCCATCAACGCCAGTATTCTGCGGAATCAGGTGAAGGCTGCGATGGATGACTGGATTACGAACGGCTACAAGACCGACTACGAGGAGATCGCGGCGTACATCGACCAGGTGCAGCAGCGGGACATGAAACTGCTTAAGCAGGAGTACGAAGACGACCTGGACAAGGCAAGGCTGACGGGAATCTCCTCGGGCAGCGATTTCTTCTTTACCTCGCTTATTCCGGGCAACTTTCCCACCTCTTCCGGTTGGACCCGCTTCTGGTTCAACAGCGGTAACTACAGCACCTACTCCAATTACAGCTTCAATTCGAGCGGTTGGGCGGCACAGGCTGGTGGAAGCTTTATGGGCCTGTTTGGTGGGGGAGGAAGCGCCAGCGGCAGCTCGACGTCAATCCAATCCAACTTCTCCATCAACCTGGATAGCTTCAATCTGGGCTTTGAGATAGCGCAGATTCCGATCGTACGGCCCTGGTTCAAGGAAGTGTTCATCACGAGCAAAACCTGGCGCTTCGACCCGACAAACCCGGACGTGAAAAACGACGCCGTCAGCGATGGCGCCAGTCCGCCGCAGGGGATTATTGCAGCCTACCCCACCACTGCCATCTTCATTCGAAACTTGCAGCTGGGGATCATGCATGATTCGCAGTCCGGACAGTTCATCGATCAGTACTCCTCCTCCTCCCAGAGCGGGGGTGGGTTCGCCAACTTCGGGCCGTTCTTCATCGGAGGCAGTGCGTCGCATTACTCAAGCAGCGGGTACACGCAGCACAGCTACGACCACCAGTGGAACGATCAGGGCTTGTCCGTCCCGGGTATGCAGCTGGTGGGCTTTAAGTGCCACATCTTCCCCAAGAGTCCGAACCCTGATCCAAGCATTAAGAGCTGGGTTTAGGGTGTCGTCGACGCTCTTCAGTATCTCGCCCGTATAGGTGCTGGAGCGGCGCCTGCTGCGCCGCTCCAACGCAACCCCCTCCCATGCCATCGGAGATCTGGAGGCAGGATCCGTGGACGCACTAGCGCAACTTGCACTCATGACGAAGGCCAAGCTCGTTTTCGAAACCCCGGACACATTTCTAAGCTTTCCCGCCTTGTCGCCGCTGAGCTATCTGCCGGATGAGCTTGACTTCACCAAGGTGACAACGACACAACAAATGTTGAAGTGGTCGGAGTTTTGCCGCCTGACCAATGCTTTACCGCAAGGGGACTTGTATCAGCAGTCCGACTCATTTTTCTGGGATGCTTATCATCAGGTGCTGCAGACTGCTCAGGTCGCGCAGGGCGCCATGACCCAGGACCAAAATACGGCCCTCCAGCAGGCACTGGCCTTTCTCTATGTTCAGGGACCCGATGGCCTGCGCACCGACAGCGCCGCTGTCGTTGCCTACAAGCAGTACCGCGATGCCTGGTTCCAGGCGACCGAGAACTACAAGAATGCGCAGATCACGGCCGATTCTTCCAGTGACCCCAATGTCAAGCAACAGTGGCAAAGTGTGGACGAGCCACGTCTTCGTGCGCTGGTCCAGACGGCAGATGATGACTGGAACACCAAAGGCTTCAAGGCCCAGGTCGATCAGGCACGCCAGGTGGAGGAAAGCGCCGCTGCGTCATCCCCTTCCGTCACATGGGGAGCCTGGAAATCCCAGTTCGATCCTAATTTAGACGTTCAAACCGACCCTAACAATGAACCTTTTGGTTTGACCGGTTTCTCACCGTCCGACGTTCTGGCCCACGCCGACTGGCCGACCTTTAATCTCGCCGGTTCTGAAATAGCCCAGCTTGTCAGTTCAGCACCGGCAGAGCTCAAGGGAATCCTCGATCCTCAAGGAAGTGCGTCGACCGTCACCTCGCTCTCCTTTGAGTTCTGCTCTGTTGCGGTCAACCGCCCCTGGTTTCATTCAGAGCTGTTCGCCGCACGGTTCTGGCGGCTTGCCGATCCGTCGCAACAGCTCAGTGACGGACTGCTGCCTCCACACGGGCAATGGCCCGCCTATATCACTGCCATGGTTTTTGCGCGCAACATTGTGGTCACGTCCAGTACCGAGACCGGGAGCACGCAAACCACGCCCCTGCGCACCTTCATACCACTCGCCCTGCACCGCGACATGGTTATGCGCGAGGCCGTGACCACTTCCTCACCTATGCGAGTCATGGCCAGAACCTCGGCGTCATTCAGCCGTGCGGCCACTGAAGCACGGACCGTGCAACCTGAGATGATTCCTGCAGCTCGATCGGTCACGATCCCTTCCAACGCCGTTGCTCGGCTCAACGCTGTAACGTTCACCAGATTACCTATCATTCCGGTTGAGCCAGGTCCTACTCCAACACCACCACCTGGCAACACCCAGCCACCATCACCAGACGTGTCTATCCTGGCGTTCATTTGCAAGCGCCTGCCGAAGTGTCCGGATCCGGATCCATCGCTGAACTGGGGACCGTGAGCGCACGACGATCTAACAGTCATTCGACGTCTATCGTCGGACGCTTCAGAACCAGACGGTAGAAGCTTCGACTCGAGCCAATACATCGACAACGTCCGAAAAAAGGTGAGCGAATGGTAAGCGAAGCAACCATAAATCAGGGCGCAACGGGCGATGCCGTGACGCGATTGCAGCAGGACCTTCAGCGTTCAGGATTTGATCCCGGCGGTATCGACGGAACCTTTGGAGCCAAAACAGAGGACGCGGTGCGTGCCTTCCAGATGGCCCATGGATTGCCCGCGGACGGCGTTGCGGGACCCCAAACATGGGAGGCTCTGGAAACAGTCGAGTCCCTGAGTCAGGGATCGACCGGCGACGGCGTCCGGCAGCTTCAGCTCGCTTTGCAGCGACTGGGATCAGATCCGGGCGCGTCCGACGGAACCTTCGGCTCGACCACCGAGCAGGCGGTCAAGTCTTTCCAGAGTGCGCATGGATTGACGGCGGATGGTGTTGTGGGACCGGATACCTGGGGCGCACTGGAAAGCGCGGAGACGGTAAGTCAGGGATCCAGCGGTGATCTGGTTACTCGTCTGCAGCGCACTTTGCAGGGAGACGGATTCGATCCGGGTGATGTGGATGGAACCTTTGGATCCAAGACCGAGGAGGCGGTGCGCGCCTTTCAGACCGCTCGCGGGCTACAGGTCGACGGGATTGCCGGACCGGAAACTTGGATTGCCCTGGACAATGCAAGCACATCGAAGACGGACAGTGACTCGACCAAGACCACGACCGCCGGGCCCACTTCCTCAACGTCTCAGCCCGACAGCTCACCAACCGCTGCGCCGGACACCTCGTCGGTTACACCTCCAGCGGATGTCAAAGAAAAGGTCGCCGACTACGTCAAGGAAGCGCTCGACGGTGCTCACATACTCGGCGGGCCCGCAGATGTCTTGCTGGACATAGCACGTATCGCGGGAATACCGGGCGCAAGCTGGGAAGGCGTGTCGGCGATTGTGACGGGCGAGACCGGCGGCGAGGCAGCTGGTGCCTTTGGCGTTGCTCTGGATGCTCTCGAATGGGCATCGGGCATCGGAGAGGTCGCAGGAGTTGCCACCGTCATCTGGGCGACCTTCGATGCCTTCGGAGCGGGAAGAGATTCCAAGCACAAAGAGGGCTTCTGCTACGGCGTGTTGTGGGGAGCGCTGAACCGGCCCAATTACGACAGCGTGTTTCAGCCCGTACCTCCGGCAACCGAGGAAGAAATCAAGCAGGCCTTCCTCGATGGAGTCAAAGACGGAAGGGACGCTGTCGCCGACGCCGGAAAGCACAATCGCGTGGTCCTCGCAGTCGCCTGGTACATGGGCAATTACCACTACGACGAGGACACGGCCGCGACGTTCGTCATCAACGATCTGTGGAAGCGGATGAGAGAGGATGACGACCTCGAGAAACTGACTTTTCCCAAGCCTCCAGATATGCCCTGGCCCATTTGGGCCGGTCCTCCCCCCTCCTGAGATGTGTACGACACCCCGAGAACGAGGGACGCGCGTGACACAAGCGAGGCAAGCACGTATTTGCGACATGGCGAGGTGAAAGGATGGTAGGCGAACCAACCGTAAGACAGGGCTCGACAGGCGATGCCGTGACGCGACTTCAGCAGGCGTTGCAACGAGCGAGTTTCGATCCTGGTAGTGTGGACGGAAACTTCGGGCCGAACACCGAACAGGCCGTTCGATCCTTTCAAAGCGCGCGCGGGTTGACGGTGGACGGAGTCGTGGGACCCCAAACCTGGGACGCGCTCTGCACACCGTCGTTCACCCCGGCAGACTGGAATGATGGAGGAACCGTCCAGAGAAACAACAACTGCTACAACTACTCCTCCGATATCCGGACCGACACCTTCGCCCAGCCTGGACGAGGCAGCGGGCACCCGTTCTCCACGCTGGACTGTTCCAGTGTTGGCGCCGGCGCTCAGGCAGACGGATTGACGCCGGTGAGCTGCGATCAGCCGGATTGCCCGAAGTGCGGCCATCGGATGGCGCTTGTCATCTGGCCGGGCCAGGACTTTCACTGGTACCGTCGCGACATCGACGGGACCTGGTCCCATAAACCCGGCCAGACAAGAGCGCGCAACGTTGACAATAGCGGCCGATCCATCACCGATCCGCGCACGGCAGATCGTGGCCCCTATACCGACTTTTGTGGTTGCTACTGTCTCTGCAAACCCGACGTCACCATTCGTTGACGCCGAGGAGGTAATTCATGAGCAATGACCAGTCTAGCGTTTCGGCCCAGTTGTTGATCTACTCTGGCCGGCCTGACCCGGCGTTTGATCTCGCACAGTCTGAGATCGACAGCCTGTCGAGCGCCATACAGCAAACTATCGGCCAGCAGCAGACTGATGAGGCACCGGAGGGAGGCCTCGGTTATCGTGGTTTTCTTGTCACCAATACTGGAAGTGCGTCCGGAATGCCGGCGGAGTTCGAGGTGTACCAGGGCACGCTAACGTCCGGAGGGCAGACCTGGCGGGATACGGCGGGTGTCGAATCA
>DASVZE010000352.1:0-3169 GCA_036391775.1 Chloroflexota bacterium
AATCATCGCAATACGTTCCAGGAATCCACTCGATTGATCCGTCCGACTTAACACTACGATAGCACTGTTTAAGATGACTCGCCGACGGGCTTAGACGGAGATGCGGTCGCTTCCTGCCGCTCAGCGAACTGTGGAAGAACGTACTGTGAAAAGAGCTCGAGCGAACGCGAGCTCTTCTCAATGTCTATGCCTGGAGGATGAGCCCAGAAGATGAGTGTGTCGATGGGCACGCGGTTCTGTAGCGCTCGGATGGAGGCTGTAACCATTTCAGGAGTTCCTACCCAGTGAAGTTCCCGCGATAGGTCGTTCGAAGACTGGAGCTTGCCGCCCCATTCTGGGAAGTCGCCGGCAGCGGCGAACCACTCGCGGTATCGGTTGAAGACGTAGAGGTAATGTGGTCCGACATCTCTCCATCCTTCTTCCGGGTCCTCGCATACATAGATGACACGATTGGTTCCGATGCGATGGGGTGTCCGATGACGTGTTTCGTTGCCGATTCCTTGTATATAGGCGTCATAGACAGTCGGAGGGGCGCCGGAATCGGGCATGAAGTTGCAGTCGAAGCGGGCCGCTCTCCGGGCCGAACTTTGACTGGACCCGCCGATCCACAGAGGTGGATGTGGCTGCTGAAGCGGTGGCGGATTGACCACAACATCATCGAAAACAAAGTGGTGTCCATGATGCGTGAACGGCAAGCCCGTCCACGCTGCTTTCAAGATCTCGATAGTCTCGTCGGTGCGAGCACCCCTCTGGTTTCGTGGAATGCCCAAAGAGACGAATTCTTCAGGTCGGTACCCGGGACCCAACCCGAGTTCCAGCCGTCCGCCGGAAATCTGGTCAATGACTGCGGAATCTTCGGCGAGGCGGAGCGGGTGATGGAGCGGGGCCAGGAGAACTGCTGTCCCAAGTCTCATGCGAGACGTTCGGCTCGCCAGCGCAGCCAGCATAGGAAACAAGGAGGGCAAGTACCCCTCGTCTGTGAAATGGTGCTCGGATAGCCAGACAGAGTCAAAGCCCAGCGAATCTGCCCAGACAATCTGCTCTAGCAAAGATTCGTATAGCTGCCGCCATGGTCGCCGCCATGGCGTCGGATTGCGGAAGTCATACCAGATGCCGAACTTCATGCGTCTCACCTTTGGATCGCAAAGAATGGGTTGTGGCTTCGACCATGCAAGGCCTCCCTTGGTGAAGGCCGGATGAAATCTGTTTGCTAGACCAGTACCATTCCGCCGTCGATCATCACGACCTGGCCGGTCATGTAGTCGGACTGAAACGTAGCAAGGTAAAGCGCGGTGCCAGCAATATCCTCGGGCTGTGCCGGCCGCCCGATGAGGATGCCGGCTGCAAAGTCTTGCATGGCCTGGCCCTCTCGCTCGCTATCCCCAATTGCCATCAAATCCTTGTCGAGCTTCTCCCAGAGTGGCGTGTCAACAACTCCAGGCGAGAACGCGTTGACTGTGATATGGTGCTCTGCAAGCGCTCGCGCGCCGGCTTGAGTCAACGCAACTACCGCGAATTTGCTGGCACTGTAGGGGGCGAAACTCGGGTACCCTTGCCGCCCCGCGATCGACGCGGTGTTGATGATCTTACCGCCCCCGCCCTGCGAAATCATCTGCTTTGCGGCTTCTTGTATTCCGATAAGCACGCCGAGTGCATTGACGCGGAGGACTGACTCCCAGTTCTCCTCAGTGACGTCAAGAAAGCGCATGGGCCGGTTAAACCCAGCGTTATTGAACATCACGTGGAGTGCCCCGAATGTGTCGATTGTGTGCTGAATCATGAATCTGACCTGCTGCCGGTCGGCCACGTCCACACTGACAGCGGTGGCTCGTCCACCCTCGTTTTCGATCCTTCTTGCCACTCCGCGGGCGCCCTCTAGATTCAGATCGCCGATAGTCACCGACGCTCCTTCACGAGCAAGACACTGGGCGATGGCCGCTCCGATTCCTTGCGCTGCCCCGGTCACAATACAGACACGACCGTCGAGCATCATGCTCCGACCTCCACCAGGACTTTCACCTCGTCGCCCTGCGGGTCGAGCAGCGCATCGAACCCGCGTGGTACGATTTCATCCATCTCGACCTGAGACGTCACCACCTTCTCGACCGGATACCGGCCCGAAGCGATCAGCGAAATGATGCGGGGGAAGTCGTACACGAAATAGCACCAGCTCCCTATCACGCTCAGGTCCTTCAGCGAAAGGGTCATGGGGGAAATTTCGGCAGGCGCGACGTGTAGGCCTGTCTGAACTACGGCACCTCGACTCCGCGTGGCATCGATGCATGAGTTCAGCGCGCGGGCGTTGCCGGCGCACTCGATGGCAGCATCAACTCCAATTCCGCCCGTACTCCTATGCACCACGTCGAGCAATTCCTCCTTCACAGGGTTCACAACATCACCAATGTCAAGGGCGCGCGCCAGCCGCGCACGATTTTCATTCGGTTCCGAAATGACCACTTTCGCGCCGCATGCGCTTGCGTACAGCGCTGCCAGGCAGCCGATAGGTCCCGCTCCTGTCACGAGGACCGTGTCTCCAGCACTGATGGCGGCGCGGTCTACTCCGTAGGCGGCGACCGCGGCGGGTTCCACCAGGGCACCTTGCTGATCGGTGACGGTGTCAGGGAGCAGGGCTACCTGATACTCAGGGACAATTGCCAGCTCTCCCAGTCCACCCCATGCCCAGCTCAAACCAGTGCACCCCATGCGAACACACAGGTGGTTCAGGCCTCTGCGGCAGTAGTAGCACCGCCCACAGAAGACAAGTGGCATGATAGTCACCCTGTCCCCTGCGCGTACAGATTGCACCTGACGGCCGACAGCAACGACCTCCGCCGAGAACTCGTGACCAAGAATTTGTGGCATTTGAGCTCCGGTCAGCGCGTGAGGTGAACTGGGTATGACGATCGGGCCCTGAGCATACTCATGTAAGTCCGTGCCGCAAATCCCGCAAAGGCGCGGCTTGATCAGCACATCAAAGTGTCCGACATCGGTAGGCTCTGGGTGCGCCTCGACTCGGACGTCCTTCGCTCCATGAAAGACCGTTGCACGCATCGTGTCGGCTCTCCTTTCCGCGGCATGCCGCTAACGGCTTGGACCATTGAGGCGGGGATCAGAACATGCTCGTCACCATCTGCGTAGTGCGATCGACGCAGGGGCGAGAGAGATGCAC
>DASVZE010000353.1:0-9339 GCA_036391775.1 Chloroflexota bacterium
ATGCTCAAGCAAATAGAGCAGATGCAGGCGAACATGACAAAAGCTCAGGAAGAGCTAGAAAACGAGAAGGTTGAGGGATCGGCCGGAGGTGGCGCGGTGACGGTCGTTATGAACGGCCATCAGCAGGTCCAGAGCGTGAACCTTGACCCCGAGTTTGTCGATCCCGACGACGTCGAGACCTTGCAGGATGCAATCGTTGCCGCCATGCATGACGCTCAGAACAAAGTTCAGGATCTTGTTCAACAGAAGATGGGGGCCGCTACCGGCGGCCTTGGCGGCATGGGACTGCCCGGCCTCTTTTAGGTATCTGCGACGAATTGGTTGGCTAGGAAGAGAGGGGTCGGCGGACGCTGGCCGTCAGAGAAGGCATGGCGATAACTGCGAAACCCATTGCGCGCGTGGTAGATGAGCTTGCGCGCTTGCCCGGCGTCGGGCCAAAAACCGCACAGCGTCTCGCATATTTCATGCTGCGGGCTCCCTCCGAGCAGGTGGAAGCATTGGCCCAGTCGATACTCGAGCTGAAACAGCGCGTCGTCCTTTGTTCGGTCTGTTTCAACATCACCGAGAAGGCTCCATGCGCCATCTGTTCTGACTCGCAACGTGACCGTACTCGAATCTGTGTCACGGAAGAGCCACTGGACGTAGTGGCGATCGAAAAGACGGGGCAGTATAAGGGCCTGTACCATGTATTGCACGGCGCTCTATCTCCAATGGAGGGGATCGGGCCCGAGGACTTGAAAACACGAGAGCTTTTGGTTCGCTTGCGGGACGGGCAGGTGGAAGAGGTTATCCTCGCTACCAATCCCAATCTGGAAGGCGATGCCACAGCAATGTACCTGATGCGTCTCATGCAGCCCCTAGGGCTCACCGTGACGCGTCTGGCGCGCGGCCTGCCGGTTGGCGGAGATCTCGAATACGCAGATGAAGTGACGTTGAGTAATGCGCTGGCCGGACGGAGCCAGCTTTAGGAGGGTAATAAGTGGCAGTTAAGATTCGTTTACGAAGAATGGGCGCGAAGCATCAGCCGAGCTATCGTATTGTCATCGCAGACTCGCGGTCTCAGCGTGACGGACGATATATCGACCAGGTCGGCTTCTATAATCCGCGCACGGAGCCGGCAACCATCAATGTCGACCGCGATAAGGCGATTTCATGGCTGCAGAATGGCGCGGAGCCAACTGACACGGTTGCAATCTTGTTGCGCAAATTTGATATTGATCCCAAGACTGTGCGCCGTCCGGAAGGCACCTCCGAGGCGGTTGCGGAGACGCCCGCGTGACGCGCGAGCTCCTTGAATATATTGCCGGCTCGCTTGTCGATTATCCCGATGAGATGCGGCTGACTGAGAGCGAGGAAGAAGGGCTAACGGTGTATCAGCTTCACGTTGCTCCGCGCGATATCGGAAAGGTTATCGGGCGTCGTGGGCGCGTGGCCCGTGCCATGCGCACATTACTCAAGGTGTCTTCGATCCACAACAACAGGCGAGCCGTCCTCGAAATCGATTAGCGGAGGCGCATGGCCGCACTGTGACGAGTGGGACGACGGAATGGATGGTGATCGGGCGAATTTCGGGCGCCTTCGGAATTCGGGGGGAGCTGAAGGTCGAGCTGTTTACTGATTATCCCGACCGATTCAAGGCCCTCTCGGCCATCTTTGTCGGCCAGGAAAGACAACAGTACGATGTGGTTGGCGCCCGGCGGCACAAGAACATGGTTCTTTTACGACTTGCCGGTGTCGATTCTCCGGATTCGGTCGATACGCTGCGCGGTCAGGAGCTTTTCGTACCGCGTTCTCAATCTGTGACTTTGAAGAAGGACGAGTACTTTTTCGAGGATATGATCGGTGTGGAGGCGCTCGCTGAGAGCGGAGCCTCGATCGGGCACGTATCCGATGTATTACGCACCGGCAGTAACGACGTATTTGTTGTACGTGGCAGCGGTCGCGAGATTCTAGTTCCGGCTACCAGGGAGGCGGTCCAGGAACTGGACCTCGATGTGCGCCGTATGGTGGTGGCAGCGTGGGTTTTGCAGGAGCCTCTGTAAGAACCGGAGCCCCAGGGCGCTGTCTGCCGAAGCAGGACAGACGGGGACACTGATGGTACATCTTAGCCAGGTCGATGTCATCACCTTATTCCCCCAGATTTTTCGAAGCTGGCTGGAGCAAGGCGTTGTCTCACGCGCCGTCGAGCGTGGGTTGGTCAACGTTGTCCTGACCGATCTTCGTCCCTTTGGAGTGGGACGCCACCACGTCACCGACGATTACCCCTTTGGCGGCGGTCCTGGAATGGTCATGAAGCCGGAACCCCTTTTTGCCGCCGTAGAGGCACTAAACCGCGGTTCCGATGTCCCGGTCATACTGCTCTCTCCGCATGGACGCATATTCAAGCAGGCGCAAGCAGAGCAACTTTCTCGCCTGCGGCGCTTTGTGCTGGTTGCAGGTCACTACGAAGGCATCGACGAACGTGTGCGGCAGCATCTGGTGGATGACGAGCTGTCTATCGGAGACTTTGTCTTGTCGTGCGGTGAGCTGGCTGCCATGGTCGTCGTCGACACGGTCGTCCGGCTTCTTCCGGGCGCCCTCGCCGAAGGATCGGCGAGCGAGGAGTCCTTTTCACAGGGCTTGCTTGAGCACCCACATTACACTCGACCTGCCGAGTTCCGAGGCTGGTCCGTGCCTGAGGTGCTTTTGTCCGGTCATCACGAGCGAGTGGCCCGGTGGCGCCGTGAACAATCAATACTCCGAACGGTTCAGCGCCGTCCCGATCTCCTCGAGCAAGCGGATCTCACGCCCGTCGAGCGGGCGGCTGTTCTGGAATCGGAGAGTGAGAAGATATAGAGCAGCGATGCGTCGCCGTGGAAGCTGACCGCCAGAGGTAAGTCGGGGAGATCGCCTTATGCAACACGAACCTACTTTGCACGCGCCGGATCGACAACGTCTCTGGAATAGTCTCTCGCTGACGATGGCACAGGCCGCCGCTCTCACAGGCGCGTCCGAACGCCAAATACAACATTGGATGGATCGCGGCTATGTCCAACCGGTTCGAAAAGGAACGCGGCGGATCAATGGAGAGGGACTAGAAATGATCTTGCTTATCAGGCAGGCCCGCAGCGGCGGGGTTCCACTGCGTCATGCCGTAGCCGCAAGCCGCGAATATCTTGCGCGCGAGTCTTCGTCGGCGTGGCAGACCGCGATGAAACCGGCAGTGATCGTCGCGCTTCGAGAGCAAATTTCTTCCACAATGAGTGAGCTGAGCGTACTCCACGACATTCTCGAAGGCTCGGGCAAGCGTCAATAGACGGACGGCGGCATCTATCTTTTGACTTTGGAACTTGTGTATCATGGCGGGAGCGCCTGAAGCGCTCATACGTTTTTTTGTAGGCAATGGCATTCGCGAACTTTGCGGCGCGAAGGTACGTGGGAGAGGATAGACATTGGAAGATCGAGGACGTGACTTCGAGGGATTATTAAAGCGATGGAAGCGAAATTCGCAGACCGTTGTTGCGGAATTTAAGCGCCGACGGTTTTACCAACCACCCTCGGAGCAGCGCCGCCTTGCCAAGGCTAAGGCAGAGAAGCGAGCACGCCGCGCTCAGATCAAGCGGGAGCGCTTCGAACGCCGAAACGGCTAGCTCGGTACAGTCACACCTTCAGATTCGTGTCGCGCGGCCCGAGAGGGTTTGAGACCATGTCTCGTCCGGTCGAAATTTGACAACGTGTCTTTACAATAGCCGGTAGAGGGCACGGGATTGGTTCCGGTAAATGCGTTCCGACACGGTTGTGCGCATGCCGCGTGTTATTCGTACTCAAATTTGCCCTTCAGGGAAGTATGTCATGTCCGTTTCGATCGGGCTCTCTGTGAACGGCAGGTGGCGCTCGCATGAGGTGGAACCTCGGCAACTGTTGGTGTACTTCTTGCGAGACGTTCTGGGCCTGACAGGGACCCACGTAGGTTGCGACACATTGGCAACCTTTACCGCTGCACTGGCTACCAGAACATCGTCAGCGCGATTCAAACCGCGGCGAGAGCCATGCGTGAGCCGTCGAGGTGGATATGATTCCTGCAGCGTTTGATTACGCCGCGCCCCGAACACTCGAGGATGCAGTGAATCTCGTTGCGCGGTACGAGGACGAGGGGAAGATCCTTGCCGGCGGCCATAGTCTGATTCCTCTCATGAAATTGCGACTTGCCGCACCGCGGGTTCTCATTGACCTGGCCCGGATTCCAGATCTTTCGTACATTCGGGACAGAGGCGATTATGTTTCGATTGGAGCAATGTCCACGTACGTCTCTTTGCAGTCATCTCCCTGGCTTCAAGAGAGGGTTCCACTCTTGAGTGATGCGTCGGCCATGGTTGGCGATATGCAGGTTCGGAATCGAGGCACGATCGGTGGCAGCTGTGCCCATGCGGACCCCGCGTCAGACATGCCTGCCGTGCTCGTCGCCCTTGACGCCCGGATCGTCGCACTTGGGCGGACTGGAGAGCGCGTCATTGCAGCCAGAGATTTTTTTCGGGATATCTGGACAAGTGCCCTCACGTCAGATGAGATCGTCACTGAGGTGCAGGTTCCATATCCCAGGGACCCAGGTTCTCGGGCGTATATTAAGTTCCGACAGCGCGCGGCCGACTGGGCTATCGTTGGTGTCGCCGTGTCTGTCGATCGGTTGGATTCAACCATCCAGAGGTCCTCTGTTG
Source organism: Chloroflexota bacterium (assembly GCA_036391775.1). Classification (GTDB taxonomy): domain Bacteria; phylum Chloroflexota; class UBA5177; order UBA5177; family UBA5177; genus DASVZE01. The sequence goes on from DASVZE010000353.1 coordinate 4,695, forward strand.
TCCTGACAAATGTGGGACCCACTCCAATGAGGGCCACCACGGTGGAAAATGCCCTTCAGGGTCAGCTCGCCACAGGAGAACTGGTCGACAGTGCGGCGGCGCAAGCGTCGGCTGAACTGCAGCCCAGCGACGAGTTACGCGGGTCAGGGGAGTATAAGAGCCATCTGGCACGGGTACTTACGCGACGAGCGTTGCTTCAGGCTCTTCAGATTGCGCACTGAGGCACGTTCTCGCATCAATGTGGTTTCTGCACCCTATGTGTGCGATTGGAGTTCAAATGGAATTTACTAACCGCTTCTCAGTACATGCTCCAGCATCTTTGGTGTGGGACTTCATGTTGGATGCCCAGGAGGTGGCGCCCTGTGTCCCGGGCGCTCAGATCACGGAAACGGTGGATGAGACCCACTTCAAGGGCACGGTCAAGGTCAAGCTCGGCGCGGTACAAATGCAATACCGCGGCGACCTGACGATGGAGCCCGATGAGTCAGCCCGCACTATTACGCTTCGGGCTAAGGGCACAGAGACACGAGGCAGTGGCGGCGCTTCCGGAACGTTTACAACCCATATTTCAGACGCTCCGGATGGCGGGACAGATGTCGAGATTGTGTCACGCGTCGACGTCACCGGGCGGGTTGCTCAATTCGGTCGTGGCATTATGCAGGACGTTGCCAACCGTCTAATCAAGGAGTTCGCGGCGTGCCTGGAGCAAAAGATCCAGACTCGGGCAGCGGCTGCGGACGGCTCAACACCCGGCGCGGCCGAGAACAGTGCGACAGAGGATGAGGTAACGCCGGTTGTCTCCGAGACTGCGCCCGCATCTGCCGGTGCTCGGGCCGACGCCAGCAGGACAAACGTCACGGAGACGGCGGTTGCGACACGCGTGGAACCTGCTCGGGCGACTGCACCGAGCCCCATCCAGGCGCCATCGCAGTCGAGCGCCGAGCTAAACATGACGAGCTTACTGGTCAGCGTTCTTCGCTCGCGCATCGCGATGGGATTGCGCTATATAGCGAAGAGGATCGAACCGGAGTAGCATCCGCTCTTCGTTCTTTTGTCACTGTGGTAGGTGGTGAAAGAGGCTGTCCTCGGTCTTGCGTATTCCCGCGGTCATGAATACGCCGGCTGATTCTCTCGAACTGGCGGGTGACTCCGTCCGTCTGGGTTCACTACAACTCACAACAAACGTATGAATCCTGGGCAATTCCGTCGGGGGCGAGTCTGGCCTGTTCCTTCATACCGGAAGGCTGACATTTTCCCTGAACAGTTAGCACGGAGAGAATCGTAGACCATCAACACAGGATTGAACCGCACTTGACAATGTAGGACGCGTGTACTAGCATGTGGCCAGAGGTTGACGTAACGACTCAACTCGGAGCGTACGATGATCCAAGTGGACGCCGAGTCGGACATAGACACGCTGGAAGCAAGACTCAGCAAGGGTGCAGAACTTCTTTTCGACATGGAGCAGCGGGGAGAAACCGGGGGAGAATATGCTCGTTGGCTTGAATACTGGATGCGCCTTCTTGAGCAATACGAAGGGCTTCAGCTCGCTTCCTGAGCGAGAAGTCGTGTCCGGAAGATCATTTGACCGTGCGCGATTACAACCGCTGGTCGGAGCGTGTCCGAGTCGTCTGCCACGGCACACATTATGCTCAGAAGGTAACCATGGATACACAAGAAGCTCGACGTGAGCTATTGCAGTTAGGAGAGCGAGCCTTTGAGCTCGCACGTCGCTTTAGAGATGGGGATGCACCCAGTAAGGATGATAGAAGTAATCTGCGCGAGATGGTGCTAACCGCACGCGCCACCTTGCCCGACGCAGGCTACCCGGGCGAGGGGATCTGGCGGGGTTTGCAACGGACGAGTATGGGTGCCGAAACATGGCTAGACGGTTCCGACTCCACGTTCTGGGATGATGTTCTGGCAGAGATCGAGTCCGGTATAGATACTCTCCGCCCGCTCGTTTCGCCCGGAGTCTCCCGCGACAGTGATTTCTACGTGGTAGGCTGAGCGGCTCAAGACTCACGTCAACACGTGTGAGAAACGCGGCCCGCCTCTCCAGAACCTCGTCGTGATCCACCGCAGGTCGCGTCGCGTCGTGACGCGCACGAGGTCCTTCCGACCTGGTTACAATCGAGCAAGCGACACTCTATGACGGACATGCTCGACAGTCTCAACGACCGCCAGCGACAAGCGGTACTCCACTCGGGCGGTCCAATATTGGTTGTTGCTGGACCGGGAAGCGGCAAAACGCGAGTCATTGCCTACCGAATTGCGTACCTGGTCAAGGGCAAGGGAATACCGCGCCGGCGCATCCTAGGCGTGACATTTACCGCGCGCGCAGCGGAGGAGATGCGGGGTCGAGTAGGCCAACTGCTCGATGTGCAAGACGACCTCAGGCTGGGCACGTTTCACTGGTTTTGCCAGGCACTCTTACGTCGCCATGGCGGTCGAATCGGACTGGAGCAGGGCTTTCGACTTCTCTCTCCTCGCGAAAGCAGGCGTGCGCTCAGGGCTGTCATCGAGGCAACCCCGCTGGAGGAGGTCCCTCTGAGCCGCCTCTGGTCGATCTTGTCGGCGGCAAAGTGCGGCGCGGATCTCGCCGCTCAGGCGTCTGAGACCGGCATTGAGCCACATGCCATCGCGGCAATGTTGAGGAGTTACGAGCGGCTCATTCGGAACCAGCGGTCGGTTGATCTCGACGACCTGCTCGTTTTGAGTGCACGTGTGCTAGATGAACATCCCGATGTCCGTGCTCGATGTTGCGACATGTACGACGAGCTATTGGTCGACGAGTACCAGGACGTCAGTCCGGCTCAACATCATCTCGTTAGACTCCTGACGCCGCAATCACGATCCGTGTGTGCAGTCGGGGACGATGATCAGGCCATCTATGGCTGGCGTTTTGCCACCAGCGACAACCTTCGCCGTTTCCTCACGGATTTTAGCGATGCTACTGTTCTGACTCTGGACATGACCTACCGGACGACAAAAAGCATCTTGCGAGCGGCGAGGTCCCTGGCTGCGCACAACTCCGGCGCTCTCAAAAAGCGTCTGGAGACTGTCCGACCCGCAGGTACTCGGCCCACATGCTTCGCGGCGGAAGACGAAATTGAAGAAGCAAACTGGGTCGCTCGGACTGCTGCCCAGCTCATAGCGCGGGGTGTTTGTAGTGCTAGCGACATTGCCGTGCTCTATCGTGTCCATGCTCAGAGTCGCGCGCTGGAGGACGCTTTCTTGCGTCACTCCTTGGCATACGACATGAAATCAGGCGAACGATTCTTTGCGAGAACCGAGATTCAAGCCGCAATGGCATTGCTCCGGCTTGCAGTGGATGAAGCGGACAATTCGGCTGCGCAAACACTGTTGATGTTGATATCGGGCATCGGGCCGCAACGGCTGCGCGCAATGGCCGAGAGACCTGAAGGCCCTGCATCGTTACTTGCGGGTGCTCGTGGGCCGGTCGCAGATGTCTCGCCGTCAGTGGCGTCCGGCGTGGACCGAATGCGCGGACTTGTTAGTCGCGTGGCGGCGGTACGCAATGCGTCATTGCCCCTGGTAGTCGACGCCGCGGTGACCGCGACTCTTGAGATGGCGGTCGAGTCTCCCCGCATCGACTTCGACGTCGCCGCGGAAACCCTCGAAGAACTCCGGAGCCTGGCTCAAGAAACACACGCGGCCAAAGGCACGCTGGGACGCCTGCTAGAGCGGCTGAACGCGGTGACTGGCGATAGCGTGGTTGGAAGGTCAATCAACTGCATGACTTTGCACGCGGCTAAGGGGATGGAATTTGTCACCGTGTTTCTTGTCGGTCTGGAGGAAGGTCTTCTCCCGCATAGAAGGTCCATGAACGCGACTGATTTAATCGAGGAAGAGCGCAGGCTGTGCTACGTTGGCGTGACCCGCGCCTCCGACCGGCTATATCTGTCATACGCGCACAGCAGAGATTTTGCAGCGAGGGCCGGCGTCGTGCACCCGAGCAGGTTTATTGGCGAAATGGGTAATATCAATCTCACTTTCGAGTCCCGATCCCGTCGAGATAGATCAATGCGCCGTCTCAGTCGCGTCTCGCGCGGCGAGCAGGTAGTTCATGCCCGGTGGGGCGTGGGGACGGTAACCGACGTATCCGGGCGCGGGCGAGAGAGCCTCGCGACCATTGAATTCGCGGGCGGAGGTACTCGCACCTTTCAGCTTTGTTACGCTCCACTGATCCGGACAGATGAGGCACGTCGTGCCGCGATTTAGCAGTCTGACAGGTCGCTATAGAAGACCTGGAATTCTGTCTATCTTTTCGATCGTTCTGCTTCTTGTGGCAGGCATTCTCATCGTTCTCGAGATCCTTCCTGCGAACGCGTACGTCATATTGCCGGGTGAGGCCATCCCGGTCGAACCGATGATCAGTGTCCAGGGTCAGCCGCCGGGCAAGACGTCAGGAAATCTCTATATGACTGATGTGTCCTATTACAAGGCGAACCATCTACTGGAACAGCTGTACGGCCAGTTGAATCCTGATGCCGATATAGAGCAAGTCCAAACGTTCTCCGGTGGCCTCAGCCAGTCCCAGTACGAGCAGTACAACTCGGATCTCATGGTGGACAGTATCCAACAGGCGGAGGCAGCCGCGTTGTCTGCCGCACTCGGCTAT
>DASVZE010000354.1:0-3239 GCA_036391775.1 Chloroflexota bacterium
ATCGCGATCGACGACTTCGGCACCGGGTATTCCTCACTTGCGTACCTCAAGCGATTGCCGGTCGACGAGATCAAAATCGACAAGTCGTTTGTTATGGATATGGCCGACCACGACGACGATGCGTTTATCGCGCGCTCCGTCATCGACCTCGGTCACAACCTGGGTCTGGAAGTCGTCGCTGAGGGAGTTAAGTCGGAGACCGTCTGGGGCATTCTGAACTCCATGGGCTGCGATCATGCTCAGGGCTTCTATCTCAGCGAGCCTTTGCCCGCCTCCGAGCTGGTGGCGTGGCTCATTCAGGCGGGCGCTATCAGTGCAGATAGTGTCGCGCCCGAGGAGACGGGTTCCGCCCCTTTTTTCGAGAGCACAGGCGCGTAAAGCTCAACACGCCCAAAAAGGGTACCCGACCAAAGCGATAAGCCCTGGCGCAGAGCACTGAGTGACCGGTATGCACGTCACACGCTGCCACCACGATCATCCGTCAATTCACCGCGGTTACATCGGTACTCCGTAGAATATGCCGTTATGCAGTACCAACCGATCGAGGTCCGTGACCGCTCTCCTGCAGACGACGCCGACATTGTCGAGCTTCTCAATCACCGTAGCATTGAAAATCCTCCCATAGAGGTCGATACCTATAGCCAGGCGATTGTCACTCACAGCACGCGGCTAATCGCCGTCTCCGGAGGGAGCATCATCGCACATGCGCAAAGCGATCCGGCGTGGTGGACGGGAGAGCCAAATACCTTCGCCGTCGACGTATGTGTGGACCGTCCCGCTCGTGGCCACGGAGCCGGCACGGCGCTGTATCACGCCTTGCTGGAGCGCCTCACAGTCCCATGCCGGCTTTCGACATGGGTTGAGCGCGGCGACAAGCCCAGCATACGTTTTGCTGAACGCCGTGGCTTCATCGCCAGCGGTCAGGTCATCGAGGAGTCGCGTCTCGACGTGGCGGACGCTCAACTGGCGGATGCGTCTGATCTTCGGCGACGGCTACGGCACGAAGGCATCGTGATCGAGTCCCTATCCAACCACGATCTTACCGCGCCTTTTCTGGAGGCTCTCTACCGGGTGTGGTCGGACGCGGAAGGAACGGCACCAAAAGAAGACATGCGGCGCCAGGTGCTGGAAGGGCCCGGACTCACGCTCGAAACCATCTGGGTGGCTTTGGAGGGTGAGCAGCCGGTCGGTATGGCATATCTCAAGCGACTCTCGACGCATGCGGCGGAAAGCGATTACACGACGGTGATCGGAAGTCACCAGGGGCGAGGTATCGCGCGTGCCCTGAAACACGAAAGTATTCGGTGGGCAATGAGCCACAAAATTGAGGCGATCTATACGTCGAGCGTGCTCACCAATCGCCGCATGCTCGAGATCAACCATCGACTTGGCTACCGGCCGGTCGCGCTCAAGAGCGAGATGTCGGCTTCTCTACCCGCCGGCTAGTCTGGTGCCACGACTCCACCGCCTGCTATTGCCCCGTCCTCTATGGAACTACCAGCATGCAGGCACCATTCTTGCTCGTCATTCCCTGGCCTCTTCAGTTAAGAGGTAAACTCGAATGAGGAGAAACGCATGACAGATAGTTCTACATCGGAAAAGGTTGTTTTCTATTTTGATCCGCTCTGTCCCTGGGCCTGGCTCACATCGCTCTGGATCCGCGAGGTGCAGCGGCAACGGCCCATCGAGGTGGAGTGGAAGTTCTTTAGTCTGGCCGGCATCAACGAAGATGAGGACCCCTGGTACGGGCCACTGCGTATCGCCGCTCTGGCCCGCCGCGAGGGCGGGAATGAGGCGGTGAACCGCGCCTACCTTGCCCTGGGCCGGCTATTCCACGAGCGCTCCGGCTCCTGGGACCGTATTAACGAGCTGGTCGACATGGCGCCGCCCTTTCTCGAGGATGCGGGGCTGGATCCATCGCTCGCAGCTCGTGCTCTGGAAGATCCGTCGACCATTGACGACGTGCTGACCGATCACCGTGAGGCGGTGGACCGGGGTGGCGCCTTCGGCGTCCCGTGGATTGTAGTCGAGGGCGACGATCGAGGCTTTTTTGGACCCGTTATCGGCGCCGACCTTCGAGGCGACGAAGCGGCCGAGCTCTGGGACCACTTCCGCTGGCTGGGCCCGCGCGGATATCTCTACGAACTGAAGCGCGGCTCCCGCAAGTCCTTACCAGATCTCTCCGGGCTCTCCGCACGATTTACCGAACCGGTACCCGCCGGCAGATAGCAGCCGCACAGCGATCGTCATCCGGTATCGCGCCGAGCCGGTTTAGCTACCGCTTGGCGCGATGCGGTTGATCTGCTCCAGGTCATCGATCGACGGCGTCCAGAGGCCGGCCACGACATTTGCCTCGATCTGCTCCGGAGACATAGCGCCCGCGATGACGGATGCAACCTGAGGTTGGGCCGCCAGCCCACCGATCGCCACCTGCAACAGGCTGATACCGCGTTCCCGCGCGAATGTCTCAAGGCCTTCCACGATGTTGAACGTGTGATCGTTGAGAAAGCGATCGGCATTGGGGTTGTTCGCCAGACGTGCTCCCTGGGGAGCGTTTTCCCCTCGCCGGTACTTCCCTGTTAGCGCGCCACCTGCCAGGGGGAAGTAGGGAAGCATGCCGAGTCCAAAGTACGCGCATGCCGGAATGACATCGCGCTCCACCTCCCGTTCCAGCAGGCTGTACTCGTTCTGCGCCGAAACGAATGGTGCCCAGCCCCTGGTTCGAGCAATCCAGGTCGCATCCGCGATCTGCCAGCCGGCGTAATTGGAACAGCCGATATAGCGCACTTTCCCCTCGTGAACGAGATCGTTCAAAGCCGACAGAGTCTCCTCCATCGGCGTCTCAGGATCGGGACTGTGCATCTGGTACAGATCGATGTAGTCGGTCTGAAGCCGCCGCAGGCTGGCCTCAACCGCCCGCCGGATGTAGGAGCGAGAGCCACCCCGCCGGTTCGGCCCTTCCCCCATGGGGCTGGAGAACTTGGTGGCGATAATGACGTCATCGCGCCGCCCCTTGACGGCTTCTCCGATATACTCTTCGCTGGCACCGGCTCCATAGACGTCGGCCGTATCGAGGAGGTTGATGCCACAGTCCATGGCCGTGTGCACCACACGCACCGCCCCGGATTTATCCAGCCGCCGTCCAAAGTTGTTGCAGCCCACGCCTACAACGGAGACCTCCAATCCGGAACTTCCCAGCCGCCGATACTGCATCTCGCTCATAACACGTCCTCGCATCT
>DASVZE010000355.1:0-3184 GCA_036391775.1 Chloroflexota bacterium
CATCAGCGTCGTCCCGGAGCGCCTCTGTCCCCCGATGAAGATGGGCGACGTAGGAGTCGCCGTCTGATGCGTGTCGGGGGAATCGCTCTGTTCAATCATGATCGGTCACCTTCCGCTTCTCGAGATGCAATGCCTTAAGAACCTTCTGACGTTAGAATGTCACTCCGCCTGGCGGCAAGTGACCTTGAGATACGGAAAGTGCGCGTGATGAATCCAGAGGTGATCTGGGATTTTGTCAGCAGTGAGACCGTCGGTCCCATTCGCCTGCTGATTTATGAGGTGAGCCACCGCGGACAGCTATACACAGTGCAAGCGGCCGAGCACCTTGGCGCCGGTGCCGACAACCATCTCATTTCCCTGGGCCGTGCAGGCGAAGAGAGCCCTGTAGCCAAGAAGTGGTTCCACTCGCTCGACGATGGCCTCGCCTGGGCTGAGCAGCGTCTCATCGAGCTTGACCCCAACTCTTGACTCGAAGCGGTCCACGATCTCACCTCGGGACGTGCAGGGGGCTATGGTGACGTGATCTCCTGCAGCGCCAGAGTCACGGCCTGGTCGAGGCTCAAAGTTTGTCCCTGCTCCAGGACATGGCGGAAAGTCTCCTCTCCCAACGCGGTCCTGGCATCCGTCACATATCGGTCGTAGAAGCTCTGGAGCGCAGGCCATCTGGGAGTGCCCATTGCCAGGCGCAATGCCTCGGCTGCTCCGAAGAGCGTGGCTGCTCGCTCTGGCTGCCCCGTTGCGGCAGCCACACTCGCCATGCTTTCCAGAAGCGCCCCCATGAGCCAGCGGCTCTCAGACTTCCTGGCGGTTTCCAGGCACTCAGCGAAGATCTCACCTGCCCGGTCGTACTGGCCTCCATCGAGGGCCAGCAGTCCCATGCTGGTATGGACTTCGACAGTATCGGCGGCGCTCTTTTGCCTCTGGAAGAGGCTGAGGGACTCGGCGAAGTGGTTCTCTGCTCGGCTGCGATTTCCCTGATACCAGGCGGCCAGTCCCAGGTTGTGCAGCGCAAAGCCGGTGAGGAACGCGTCTCCGGACTCCCGCAGCAGCGCGAGACTCTCCTCGCAGAGCTCGATCACTCGTTCGGCGTCTCCTCGATCGCGGGCGACATCGCTCAAGCCGACGAGGGCACGACAGCGACCAAGCACATCTCCAACCTCCTCCAACACCGCCGCGCTCTCTTCATAGAGCCGCGCCGCCCGGCCATAGTCTCCCTGCTCCCGCGCCAGCAAGCCTAACGCTGTCCGTGCCTGGGCAGCGATCCGCCGGTCCCCGAAGGCCTCACCCCGTGCCATAAGCTCCTCGACGATGCGTGTGGCATAGTCGTTGTCCCCCAGCATGCGGGCCCGGTACGCGAGCCCCTGCAGCCATTCCTCCTGCTCCGGGTCAAGAGGTAACTGGCGAAGGACGGTCAGCAGCTCGTCGGTCCACGCTCGACCATTCTGCATGTCGCCTGCCGCATATGCTGTACCCGCCAGGACCCGAAGCACATCGACGATGCCTTCGCTGTCTTGCATCCTCCGGTACAGTGAGAGACCCTCTTCTCCGAGACTGCGGGACTGTTGCGGGTCACCCCGCTCCGCCGCCAGCGATGCGTGGAAGCGCAGCGACGCAGCCAGCAGCATCTGGTCTCCCGTTTCCCGTGCCTCGGACTCGCTCTGCTGCAGGAGATCGAACGCTCGATCCACCTCACCGGTCATATACCAGGAAACTGCCAACCAGCCCACCGCTTTGGCGACACCTCTCCGATCGCCCAGCTCTCGGTACAGCGCCAGGCTGCGCTCGACCAACTGGGCTGAAGTACGACGGCGGCCCTCCGCGCTGGCAAGCTTGCCTGCTGCGGAGAGGGCGGCTGCCCGGGATGCTGGTGAGCCTCCCTCGGAAGCTGCCAATTCCTCCAACCACCGTCGTCCCTCACTCAGTGGCCCGCGCACCAGCCAGAACTCACGCAAGGAGATTGCCAGCCGCAACCCCAGGTCCACATCACCGCTCTCACGAGCCCACTGCAGCGCGGCTCGTACGTTGTCGCGCTCAACCTCGAGCTGTCCTAGCCATGCCACCTGCTTCGTGATATCCGGCAAGGATGCTGCTTCTTCCGCCAGGGCGAGGCAATACCGGGCGTGCTCCTCCTTCAGTTCTTCGGAGGCCCTCGATTCTTCCAACCGTTCGGCGGCATACTCTCGAATGGTTTCCAGCATGAGAAAGCGAGGCTCCAGCTCTCCTCCCTGCCGCACCAGACTCTTTTCGACCAGGGATGCCACTCCATCCAGGATCTCCCCTCCCAGATCACCCCCGGGATCGCACACCGCCTGCGCCGCCTCGATGGTACAACCTCCCCGAAAGACGGAGAGTCGAGCAAAAAGGCGCATCTCCTCCTCGCTCAATAGGCTGTAGCTCCAGTCGATCGCAGCACGGAGCGTCTGGTGCCGGGCGGGGAGATCACGCGGCCCACCGGTGAGAATCTGCAGACGCCGCGAGAGGCGACCCAGGAGTGCTTGCGGAGGAAAGAGCCGGAGTCGGGCAGCGGCCAGCTCAAGGGCGAGTGGCATCCCCTCCAGAGTCCGGCAAATCTGCGCGACCGTCTCGACGTTCTCATGGGTAAGGGCGAAGTCTGTCTTTACCGCCCGGGCTCGCTCTGCAAACAGCGCAACTGCCTCGAACTCAGCCAGCGCACCGGGCTCCATACCAGGGGAGGTATCGGGTAACCCGAGGGGAGGAACCTCGAACACATGCTCCCAGGACAGATGCAGCACCGTCCGGCTGGTCACCAGCAGGCGGAGGGCAGGGCATGCCTCGAGCAGTTCTCCCAGCAGCGACCGAGCTTCAAGCAGGTGCTCGAAGTTATCCAGAATCAGGAGGACGCGCCTGGAGCGGAGGGACTCGATGAGAGTCTGGACCAAACCTTGACCACCACGCTCTTGCACATCCAGGGCGCCGGCAATGGCTGCGGGGACCAACGAGTGATCGCCGATCGAGGCGAACGAGACAAAGCAGACGGTGTCCAGGTGAGGCACACCTGCGCCGGCTGCATGAGGATCCAGGAGGTGTGTTGCCAGACGCATGGCTAGCCGGGTCTTCCCAATTCCCCCTGGCCCAGTAAGAGTGATCAGCCGTGCTGCCGACTGTGTCAGTAGGGCTGAGATCGCTGCGATCTCCCGTTCCCTGCCGATAAAGGAGGTTGGTT
>DASVZE010000356.1:0-1507 GCA_036391775.1 Chloroflexota bacterium
AACGGCGTCGGGTTCGGCAGCCATACCTTCCTACTCATGGGGCGACATAACCGTAGCGTGGTCGCAACCCTATTCGGTCATCTACAACGCCGTTGGCTCGTGCTACTACAACGGCGACCAGGCTATATACGGATACGTCAAGAGCTTGACGATAACAGGTGTCAGTGTCAAGTTAAAATGTCCCAGTTCTGATCGTGGGGAATGGGGCGGTTATGATCGCCGGGATACCCCAATTATCGTCGTCCGGGATGGGTCAAAAATAATCGCGTAAAATGTCCCACTCGGTTAGCGGCTGGGCGCCTCCTCCCGGACGAGTGCATCCCGCTTCTCGCGGAGGCGATAACTCTCGCCCTTGATGTTGAAGACGACCGAGTGATGCAGCAAGCGGTCCAGAATGGCGGAGGCGACGACACTGTCGCCTCCCAAGATATTGCCCCACTCGGTAAAGGCTTTGTTGCTCGTTAGGATGATGCTGCCGGTTTCATACCGCCGAGCGATGACTTGAAACAAGTGGTCGGCGCCGATCTTGTCGAGCGGCACATAGCCGACTTCATCGATGATGAGCAAAGCGACGCGGCTCAAGGCTTTCAAGCGGGTCGTCAGCGAGTGATCGGCGAGCGCCGCATGCAGTTGAGTGACCAGGTCAGCGAGCGTGAGGAACAGCACCTTGTAGCCGGCCTCACACGCTTTGAGGGCCAGCGCAATGGCGAGGTGAGTCTTGCCGACGCCCGGCGGACCGAGCAGAATCACATTCTCGTGATTCTCCACGAAGCGCAGGGTCGCTAGGTCCGCCACCTTCTGACGGCTCACACTCGGCTGAAAACGGAAATCGAATTGTTCCAACGTTTTGAGATACGGCAGGTGGGCCGCTTTGATCCGGCGCTGCACGAGCCGATCGTCCTGTGCCTGCATCGCTTCCTGGATCAATCCGCGCAGGAAATCCAGATACGACATGTTGGCGGCGACGGCGCGTTGGGTGTGTCCATCCAGCACCTCGGCAATGCGTCCCAAGCGCAAGTGCTTCAGTTGGCGCAAGAGCAAGTCGTATTCGGGGGTGCTCATTTGGCCACCTCCGCATATTGCACCAAGGTGCGCTCTTCCACGGGCACCTGCAACAAGGCGGGCTGGCTCGATTGCACCGGGGACTTGGGCAAGATTAGCGCCATCGCAGACTCGGTTTCACAGATCCGGCGCACCGACCGCGCGGCGAAGGCCCCATACTCCGTGGCCCGTTGAATGGCAGCGGTCACGGTCGAGATAGGATAGCTGTCCGTGAGCGACAGGATCTGGGCGAGGTGATAGGCCGCATTGCCGCCTTTCAACCGCACCACACCTTGCACAAAGGCTTCCGTGCGGGGAAACGTTGCCAGAAATTGGTCCTGTGCTCCCGGGCGACCATTGGAAGCGGTTAGACGCACAATGCCTGAAAAATGGGCGGGATCCGTGACCATCTGATGCTTCTGGCGAGACAGGGCGTGGGTGGCAATCAACTTCTCTCCGTCGAAGA
>DASVZE010000357.1:0-2879 GCA_036391775.1 Chloroflexota bacterium
CGAACCGGGATTTGGTCCCGAGATCCTCACCGGCCTGTGGTATACCAACCAGTACCCCGAGTCAGCGTGGCAAGCAGACTGGATTCGACTGGCAACCCGGTTCCGCCACGACTCAGCGTTTGTCGGAGCGGACCTGCGGAATGAGCCTCACATAACGGGCAGCGTGTTCGACATGAAGTCCTACTTCAAGCTTGGACCACTCTGGGGCGCATTCAACAACGTTTACTATCACGATCGAGACTGGCATTACGCGGCCCAAACCCTGGGCAACGAGCTGCTCAAGATCAATCCCAATTTGCTGATTGTGGTCGAGGGCGTCCAGATGTACTATGACCCGTTCATGAAGTCGTTGACGGGCGCCCTGTGGGGCAGCAACCTGATCGGCGTGCAATACGATCCAATCGTGCTGGATCGGCCCAGCCAGCTGGTGTATTCGGTGCATGAGTACGGACCCAAGATGTGGCCGGGTGATTGGTTCAATGCCGGCACCAGCTACCAGCAGCTGTCGGATCGCTGGACCAATCTATGGGGTTATCTGCTGACCGCGCCAAAATTCATGCAGGCGCCGATTCTGGTGGGCGAGTTTGGGACCTGCGACGACTGGTATGTATGCGTCCACGATCCAACGCACCCCGCACGTCAGGGGTTCTGGTTTCAGAGCTTCGTGCGCTACATGCAAAGTCATCCTCAGGTTGGCTGGGCCTACTGGGCGCTCAATCCGGACGGCCCCTTCCAGCCCGATCAGCGCGACTACTACAGCCTGATGACCTACGACTGGCACCACTATTACCCGCTGATTCCGTATGGGCTTGCGCCGTTGTTAAAGGAGCCGAACGGGTAGAGCGCCACTTGACCGTGTCCCGTGGAAAAATGGAGATCTTTGCAACGAATTTCGTTATGTGCCGGCTGAACAGAGTGTCGCGTGCCATTCTGGTGCTGGCCGCTGCATGTCTCCTGACGTGGGCCGTCAACGCAACACGGGTCCTGGCCCAGCACCCACACCACCGGTTCTTACCGCGGGAACATCTGTCCGTGCCGGCCACATGCGGCGCAGGGGCCGACATAGTCCCGGCGCGTATGCCCGACCCGGCGCCTCCCAATCCGTACCGCACGTACCGGACCTCTCAGGGAATTCTTGTGCATCTCTACCGCCTGCCCAGGGAGAGCACCGACGCACTTGCCGTCAACGGCAATACGCTCATCTGGTCGTCCGTTCAAGGGAGCCGGCAGTATCCGGAGCTATATGAAGCCGATCTACGGGCGTTCCATCCCCGCATCCTGGCTCAAGGGACCGCTTGTAACGTCTTCCCATCAGTGCATCTCTCCCCCAACTGGATCGTCTGGGTATCGCCCACAGCTCAGAGCCAGACCGTCTGGGCGCTCGACCGCCGCACCGGACGCCGCTATCGGGTCGCATCTCAGCCCTTTGCCGCCCCTTGCGCCGGGCTCGCCTGTATGCCACCATTCGAGGTGGGCCTGAGCGGTAACGACCTGGTATGGCCCACCGCTCTCCCAGAGGCACGGGGTATGGTTCGATCCTCGCTTCTGATGCGCACCTTGCCCAACGGATCGGTGCACGCGGTCTTCTCGACCGACGAGCAGTGTGCCGTGCAATCGTCGCCTCAGCTTGCCGGCGGCGTTCTCGTCTGGCAGAGGTTTCGCTGGACCTGGAAGCTGGTACCGGGCTTTACCGGGCGTGGTCAGGGCTACTGTGACAGCGCGCGCACGGACGTTCTCGCCATGAACCTGAGAACGCGCAGAGTCATTATCGTGAACCAGAAGCCGGGAACATCCCGGCCATCCACCAACGGACGGTATGTCTCCTGGGAGCAGGGGCAGTGCTTCCTGGACTGTTACGCCGGTACGCTCTTCAAGCTGGATCTCTGGACCGGTCTGCGTACACAGGTGGACGGCCCGATGGTGAAAGCGCAGCGCATGGCAGGATCGATGCTTGTCTGGCACCGGGAGGGCGGCCATGGGATCACGATCGAAGCGCAGGACCTGCAGACTGGCCGGCGCTATGTGCTGGCGCACGAACCATACGGCGAGGGCGCACCAATCCTGGACCTACCCGGCTGGGGCTGGGGCAGACGGGTGATATGGGCGGAGCGTGAGTTTCTTCCCCGCGGCATCGTGGGCTACATGGCGGTGGCCGACATTCCTCCCTCTTGAATTAGCCGCTTCCGCCTGGGCTTTGCTCGCGATACAATAGCGGTCAAGGAAAGGATTGTGCCGGGCGACACCGGCACGCGGTTAGGCAGAAGAGGATCAGGCGCCATGCCGAAATCTGTCGCAAGGGGCTGGAACGCGAACGACTCCAGCACCTCTGGCCGTATAGCCGAAGCCGGAGTGGTAGGTACGGTTGTATGCTGGCTCATCGCCATGCTTGCCGGCGTGATGAAACCGGGCTATAACCCGATCAGCGACAGCGTTAGCAGCTTGATGATCGGCCCACATGCCTGGCTGATGGATCTCGACGCCGTCGTTTTTGGCTCAATCATGCTGGGATTGGCGCTGGTGTTGGCGGCTCAACTGGGCAGAACTCTTTTCTCGCTGGTCGGTGTGACTCTCTTCGTTCTCTGGGGAGTTGGATTGATCGGAGCCGGCGTCTTTCCGACCGACCCGGCCAGTGCAACTCGACAATCCCTGCATAGCGCTATTCATGACGCGTCGTTTGTCACGCTCACTATGGGTCTGGCTTTCTCGTGCTGTGTGCTGGCACTGTGTTTTCGCTCCGAAACGCGCTGGCAGGGGTTCGCGGTTCATTCAATCGTGGCCGGAGGAGGGATACTCCTGCTGCTGTGCCTCTTCCTCTACAAGGGTGATGGATGGCAATGGCGGGGACTCGAGGAGCGGGTCATGTTCACTCTGATGTGTGC
>DASVZE010000358.1:0-2099 GCA_036391775.1 Chloroflexota bacterium
AGGTAAATGCGTCGGCTATTGACGACAAATTCCTCGACAAAGTCGCGAAGGACGCGCCGGGTCTGCGCTAACCGCTCCAAAGCGGGTATGTTGATCTCGTCGTTGAAATGACCGGTATTGGCGATAATGACTCCGTCCTTCAGGGCCTCGAAGTCCTCGGAGTCAAGGACGTTGACATCGCCCGTCGCGGTAATGATGATGTCCGCCACTTTGGCTGCCTCGATCATCGGCATCACCAGGAAGCCATCCATGACCGCTTCCAGAGCCCTGGTGGGATCGATCTCGGTAACGATGACGTTTGCACCGAGCCCTTCCAGTCGACTAGCCAGCCCTCGCCCGCACCAACCATACCCAGCCACGACGGCACGCTTGCCGGCAATCAGGACATTTGTCGCCCGGATGAGCCCATCAACCGTGCTTTGGCCCGTCCCGTAGCGATTGTCGAACATGTGCTTGGTGTCCGCTTCATTGACGGCCACGATAGGAAAGGCCAGGGCCCCTTCACGCTGCATGCTCTGCAGCCGGATGACGCCGGTAGTTGTCTCTTCTGTTCCGCCAAAGATCTCTTCAAGCAGATCTCGCCGGTCCTGATGGATGCGCGTGACGAGGTCGTTCCCGTCGTCCATGGTGACGTGCGGGCGCTCGTCCAGCACAGCGTCGATATGTGCATAGTACGTGTCCCGATCTTCCCCTTTGATCGCGTACGTAGGGATCCCAAAGTGAACGTTCAGCGCGGCGGCAACATCATCCTGCGTACTGAGCGGGTTTGACGCGCACAGCGCCACTTCAGCGCCCCCGGATTTGAGCGTGCGAACGAGGTTGGCAGTCTCAGTTGTTACATGCAAACAGGCGGCGATACGCACACCCTTCAGCGGTTGCTCGTCCTCGAACCGCTCCCGGATCATGCGCAGGACGGGCATACTTGCATCTGCCCATTCGATCCGCACTTTTCCTCTATCGGCCAGGGCCATATCGCGAACGTGGCCCTTCGTGTTAATTCCAGTCACCATATCTACACTCCTTCAATAACCAGATGCCGTTCGGGCAATGAAACTGTGGGGAAAATGCGCGAGATGTCTGTCAGTCGCGCATATCGCTCCTCGATCGACGGAGAGTCTGCCCGGACCAATCCGTAAACACTGAAGTCTTCGACCGCAAAACTTGCCAGTATGGTTCCGAGCACGGTTGCTTCCCGCAGGCGTGACCCGTCAATCGTGGAGCAACTATCGAGATAGCCCAGGAACCCGCCGGCAAAACTGTCACCTGCTCCTGTGGTGTCGCGGACCTCATAGGTCGGGAACGCAGGCACAATGAAGAGGTCGTTATCGTTAAATAACATCGCGCCGTATTCGCCACGCTTCACGACAACGATACGGGGACCAAGCTGCTGAAGACACTGAGCGGCTTGCAAGACGTTGTACTTTCCGGCATATTCCCGCAGCTCCGCCTCGTTGATGAGCACTGCGTCGACATTCTTTATGACCTCAGTCAGCTGTTCCCTTTTGCGCTCAATCCAGAAGTTCATCGTGTCGAGCGCGGTAAGCTTCGGCTTCTTCACCTGACGGAGCACGTCAAGCTGAAGCTCAGGATCAATGTTTCCTAAAAAGACAATGCTCGCGTCGCGGTAATGGTCGGGGATACTGGGGTGAAACGTCTCAAATACATTGAGACGCGTGTCCAGAGTGTGAGCTATGTTCATGTCGAAGTCGTACTCGCCCACCCAGCGGAAAGTCTCGCCGTGCCTTCGTTGGAGACCGGCCAGGTCGACATTTCGGCCCCTTAGTAGATCGACGCCCTCTTGGGGAAAGTCGTCTCCAATTACCCCCACCAACTGAACATCGGTGAAAGTGCTGGCGGCTATCGAATAATAGACGGCAGTTCCTCCAAGGGCATCTTGCGCCTTGCCGAACGGCGTTCGCACGTCGTCGAGCGCAATGGATCCAACAACCAGACTGCTCACTGTGTCTCCTTCGTGCTGCGTTCTCTCAGGTCGTTACTCGCGCTCTAGAACAGGATGACCGCCGAGTAGCGGTTCCAGACGCGCCCTCGTCCGCTCCGGCACAGTGGAAGGGTCCGTGACGATGGCTCCGCTCAAGGCG
>DASVZE010000359.1:0-7926 GCA_036391775.1 Chloroflexota bacterium
TCCTGCTCCGGTCAAGCTACGCCTGGTGGACTGAGGGCACCCTCATCCCCTGGCCCCTTCTCCCGGGCGGCAGGAGAAGGGGAACCCATCCGGGACAGAAGCAGGATCAGCGCAGGGCTGTAGATCAAGGGCAAACCCCTGGAGTGTCGCTGTCGAACTTCTGCTGGCCTGTGGGAAGTATCGATGCACCGGGGAAGTCACCCCCGGACGCGACCGTTCCCGGGGTGCCATCCTCACCTCGAGGAACGGTCCCCAGATTATGACCGATAGGAGATCAACCCAATGAATGTTGCGCTGCCCCCAGTACGACCCGAGGTGACGGACGATACACCATTCGAGGTTTCGGTTGCGCTACCAAGCCAGATACTGCGCAGCCACGCGCGGCGACGCTGGTGCCGTTGGAAGTTCCGCCGCGCTACACGCGACGGCAGAATCCAGCTCTGCGCTATTGGCCGCCTGGCGGATGAGGCAGGCTTCGACTGGCGGCACTGGGACGGCCGGAGCCACGAGCAATCCAACGCGGCCGTCTTCGTTCGCGGAGTGTACAGACTGACCTTCGATCAGGTTACCGCCGTCATGCTGCACAACGACCGAACCGGTCTTGATGCCGCCATCGCGTTTCTGGAAGGGCGTGGACTGTAAGAGCCGGCGCTGGAGTGCATTGCCGTTGGTGATTCTCCTCAACAGGAGTACAGTGACGGTGTGGCCGTCCAATGTGCGGCGGTGGAAAGGATTGATCTGCCATGGGACCATTTACGGTGGCGGCGGCGCAGGTCTCGCCTGTCTTTCTGGATCGCGAGGCGACGGTCGACAAAGCCTGTGGCGTCATCCGTGAAGCTGCCGAGCACGGCGCCAGACTGGTGGTCTTTCCCGAGGCGTACATACCCACCTATCCGGATTGGGTGTGGGCTGTGCCACCGGGAAATGCCGGCGTACTGGACGGACTGTACGCCGAAATGCTGGCCAACGCGGTGACGATACCCAGCGTAGCCACAGACCGGTTGTGTGAAGCGGCGCGCGAGGCGGAGATCTATGTCGTCATGGGAATGAATGAGCTGAACGCCGAAGCCAGCGCGGCAAGCCTGTATAACACCCTCCTCTATATCAGCGATCAGGGTGAGATTCTGGGCAAGCATCGGAAGCTGGTTCCTACCGGTGCCGAGCGCCTGATGTGGGCGCCGGGTGACGGTAGCACGCTTGAGGCGTACGATACCGCGCTGGGCAAGCTGGGCGGACTGATCTGCTGGGAGAACTACATGCCGCTGGCGCGGTACGCCATGTATGCCTGGGGCACGCAGATCTATGTCGCGGCCACCTGGGACCGGAGCGACACGTGGTTGGCGACGCTGCGTCACATTGCGAAGGAGGGTCGCATGTACGTCATCGGCTGCTGCATGGGCCTGCGCGTTTCGGATATCCCCGACACATTCGATCTCAAGCAACAGTTCTACGCCGGCGTGACGGACTGGATCAACGTGGGCAACAGCGCCATCGTCGATCCCAACGGGGAGTTTGTGGCAGGACCGTTGGTGGAGAGCGAAGGTCTGCTGTATGCGGAGGTGGATCCGCGCACACTGGCCGGGTCAAAGTGGATGATGGATGTGGCAGGGCATTATGCACGACCCGACGTTTTCTCCCTCACGGTGCACGACGGCTCGCATCCCATGCTGGTTCGCGACCACGGGTCTCCGGAGACTGTATCCATTCCATAGACATCGCCTCAATAGACCCCGATTGCGGGCGCGACGAGGGCCAGAAACGTCAGGCGATCGCCAGCACAATCGCTCGTTGCTGTCGCACCCCGCCCGCAGTGATCACACCCACGAAGATGGTCTGGCCATGGTGCTTGGTCAACCCGCCGACGTCGTTCCAGTACCATCGCCAACCGCTACTTGCGCCGCCCAATTGGGCTCGGCCGACGGTGAACGTCCCCTCGGAATCGAAGACAAGCTTGTTCTCCTGGGTAGCCGTCAGATGGACATGCACCGTCAAAGGCGTGGTCACGCCGGAGAAGTGGGCGTACAGGACGATCCGCGGGGTAAGCCGCGCGTTATGGCCGGCGCGGATCAGCGTGAAGTTGGGATTGTTCGGATTGAACTGGCTGAACCTGAGCCCCGGCACGCTGGGCTGTATTTTAAGGAGCACCGTATCGATACCATCCGGTGAACGGTGAAAGGTCGACGCATGCGCGGCTGGTACGGCGGGAAATATTCCCAGAGCGAGCAGGAGCGCGAGGGGCCCAAGCATGCGTCCGGCTCGGTTGATACGCCGTGTTCGAGGTCGCATTCGTTTCCACCTCCGCCTTCTATCGACACCGGTGACTCAGCGCACGCGTGCATCTCGCCCCGATGTCACTGATTCCTCATTCTGTCTAACGCGACGAGAGATAAGTTGCAACGCACAATGCGCTACATGGCGGATCGCCAAGCGCAACCTTACAGGGCTTCGGGTCGCACGCCTGCGTGCGGGTTGAGCAAGCGTTCCGCCAGGTACAGTGCGTCGCTCGGCCAGAATGCGCGGGGACGTGGTTGCCGCACGCCGGCCGCGCCTCGCTGCGGATGACAGCTCAGCACAGCTGTGCGCCACTGAAGGGGAACCGCCGGAGCGCCGTGGATCGCCCCCAGCAGCGCGCCCGTGATGGCGGCATTGGTGTCGGTATCACCGCCGCCCATCACCGTATCCACCACTCCCTCCTCAAAGCTTGGGGCATGGAGCGCCTGGTAGAAGGCGTTCTGCAGCGCGATGATGACATGCCCCATGTTCCTCGTATACGCCGGCCGACTGTGCCGAGCGGCGGCCAGAGCGTCTGTGACCGGTCTGCTGGAGCCATGCTCGGCGTCCCAGCGTACGGCGCGGTCGTAGGCTTCCTCACCGGATAACCCTTCGCGGACGGTCGCCGCCAGCGCGACGATAAAGGCAGCGGAGGCATCGGCGCACACGGGGTTAGGATGAGTCAGCGCCGCATCGGCTCGGGCCATCCGGTCGAGCTCATCGGGAGCGAGGGAGTGCCCCCAAAGGGCAAGCGGACTCTGGCGCATAAGCGCACCGTTCGCCTCACTTTGCACGTTCGCAGCGGCACGACCGGAGGCAGCGACCGGATCTCCTCGCCGCTTCGCCGCGAGCATGACACTGGTAGCGTGGCCGATCGTGCTGCCGACGTCGAACGGCCCACTGTCCAGCCAGAAGGCATGGGCGTGGGCGATCTGCTCATCGTCGAAGCGGCCGTCGCGCAGCAGAGTACGGGCGATAAGGAGCGCCATTTCCGAATCGTCGGTCGGCTGACCGGCGATTGTGTGATGCACCGGGCTCGACCCGATCCGGCGCAGTCCATCTGGATACGTCCGGCGCAATTCATCACCCGACCTGAACTCCACCATGCTGCCCAGCGCGTCTCCGGTGAGCTGACCTAGCCAGGAGCCCTGCGCTCGCCGCAGCAACCCCGTGTCGGAGACTGCCGCGCCGCGTAGCGGGCGGCAGAGATCATAGGGCTCTTCCCTGAAACTGCGAGCTGCCTCACGCGCCTGCTGCCAGGAGAGACTGGCCAGCCGGCGAACGACAGTTGGGGAGCCACCGAAGCAGTGCCGCGTGGTGGCGTCGCCGTTCGCCGCGTAGTGAACGGTCTCACCTCGCTCGTCAACCAGATCCCCACCAGCGCCGCGCAGCAGGGCGTGACCTGCGGCAAAGTCCCAGCTCACGGGCCCCTCCAGTTCAACGGCCGCCGCCGCCTCACCGGCAGCCGTCAGCGCCAGGCGGTAGGCGATGCTGGTCGCCGGCCAGTAGCGCGCCGGGGCGATCAGAGAGAGGTACGCGGCAGCCGCCCGGTCTGCCCGGCGGTTTACAAGCACAACCGAGTCAGTGGCCAGATTGTTTTGCCACACCTCTCGCTCGACCGGCACACCGTTGCGGCGCAGTGGTCCGCAGCCCTCCGCCCAGGCAAAGAGGTCGCCCTCATTGTCCGGAGCCACAAAAGCATATGTCACGCCCAGGACCGGAACGCCGCCACGTACCAGGCCGATGGAGACAGCACTACCCCGATACCCCTCGAGGTAAGCAGCCGTGCCGTCGTTGGGATCGACAATCCACACGTGATCTGCGTCCGGGATGGTCGCGTGACCGGTCTCCTCTCCCAGAAAGCTCCAGTCCGGCGTGGCGCTCAACAGGCGCCGGCGAATCAGCTGCTCGGCCGGCTCGTCCGCCACGGCGTGTTCCCCACTGCCCTCGGGGCCTTCTGACCGCAGAAAGTCGCGGCGCAGTGTATCGCCCGCCGCCAGCGCCGCCTCGACGGCCGTGCGCAGCAGATCATCATATGCCGGCATATCGTGCCATCAAGCAGTAGATATTGGAGATCAAAAAGCTGGGGTAACGCCATGTGTCAAAGGGTGGAGGCGCGGGATCTCGGGCAGCGACTTCGGGCGTTTCACCCCGTTCCACCGCCGTTCGTGTCCGGTCAACGACGATCTCGATGTAGCGGCGCGTGGCATCAAGATCAACCGCCGTCCCCACTGGTCCATGACCTGGAACGAAGCGCTGAACGCCAAGCCGCTGGGTGCGCGCCAGGCTCACGACCCACTGTTGGGGATCGCCATCACCGCCATTCTCCAGGACGATGCCGGCCAGCTGAAGCAGATGCGATATATAAGGAACGTTTGTTCCCTTGCGGCGCTGGTGCGCGTGCTTCTTATTGGCATACACCAGCGCGTCTTCAAGGTGCATCAGCAGGTGCGATGGGACGGTGTCCTCTGTCATCCCGCTCCCTCCGTGCACTTCTATTACCGCAGCACAGGCTTATGTTCATTCTGATTGTGTGCCCCATCTTACGCACGTTTCGCACCTGGCACACGTACCTGGTACTGGTTGTCGGAGACCGAGTGGAAGACAGAGCACGCTAGTAGATGCCCTTCCCTCCTACGAAGTGAAGCTCCGTTCCAACAACATTGGCGATCAGAGGCAGTGCTCGCTGAACTGCGGTCTTCACCTTCTCACCCTGAAGCGACTGGTCATGCGCCGCCTTGTCAGTCCAGGCTTCAGTGATCCAGATGACGTCCGGATCGTCCGGTGACCGGCTGATGAGGTACAGCAGACACGTATCGTTGGAGCGTAGGCCGTCCGCGGCGGCGAGCAGAATCTCCACCAGCGCATCTCCCTGACCAGGCTGAGCCGTGAACTGGTTGTGCATGCCGTAATAAACGTTCATGAGCGGATGATGTCACCGGGCACATCGGAAAGAACCTGGAGCATCTCTACTCCACGTGATCCACTCGGTTGCGTTGCAGAGACGTGTATATCTCCAGGAGATTGCCGGCCGGGTCGCGGATGTGAGCGGTGCGGATACCCCAGTCGGGATGGTCTTCGGGACGCGCAACCAGCGACACTCCCTTCGCCCTCAGATCCGCCACGCTCTGATCCACGTCATCCACCTCGAATATCAGCATCACACGGTCAGACGCCTCTCCGGACGAGCCCACTTGTCCGACTGCATCCACCATCTCCTGACGGTCAAACAGTGCAAGACTCACATCGCCTGTGTTGAAGTCGGCGTATCCGGAATTCTCATCGCCAAAGGTCGGATTCAACCCCATGACGTCCCGGTAGAAAAAGTGGCACGCCGTGTAGTCGTCAACCAGAAGTCTTGTGTGGGTATATCGATGTCCCATCGTGGGTCTCCGTTTTGCAACCAGGTGGCTTAACCCCGTGCTGCTGTAGCAACCGGTCTATTCTCTACTACGTCCTCCTCTGATTTCGTCGAGTCCTGGCCAAGTTGCATTCCCGGTATTGGTGAGAACAGCACCCAAAGTACGCAGAAGATGCCTCCGATAGCTGCGAACCACAGAGTGGGGCGCACGCCAACAGTTGCCCCCAGGAAGCCGCCGGTCAGGGCGCCCAGCGGCCGCATGCCGTAATTGACCATGCGGTAGGCGCCCGAGACGCTCGCCCGGATGGTGTCCGGGATAACGGCGGCAAACATGGTTCCGGCGGTAATATCGAGGATCATCACGCCCAGACCGGACCCCAGCTCGGCGAGAAAGAGGAAGACCAGGCGGCCTGTTCCGTGTCCCGACGCGGCCGGCACCAGAATCAATGGCGCGGGAAAGAGCACGCAGCTCAGCATGAAGGCCCGGCCCACCCCGATGGCCCGGCTCAGAGGGCCGGTGAGGACGGAGCCGGCCAATCCGCCCACTGCGCCCATACTTAGGACAATGCCGAGCAGCAGCGGTTGAACGCCTAGCGATCGGACGGCATACAGAGTAAAGAGCGCGTAGAAGACAAAGTTGAAGTAGTTCACCGTCGCCGTCGCTCCCAAAGCTGAGCGGACGATCGACGAATGAACGATGAAGCGGATGCCGGCGGTGACCTGACCGGGACCCGGATCGGCTGCCGCCGGCTCTTCGGGATAGATGCGGCTCAGGCAGAAGGCAGACACCAGAAAGGAGAGCGCATCGGCCAACAGCGCGACGGGTGCTGTCAATATGGAGACCAGCACGCCGGCCAGGCTCTGGCCGCCGACGAACGACATGGCACGGCTGCCGTTCAGCAGTGAATTGCCCTGCAGATAGTCGTCCGGGCGAACGATCGACACGAACAGCGTGCTGTACGACACAAAGAACAGCACATCAAAGAAGCCGATGATAAAGGTGACAATGTACAGCTGCATCAATGACAGCAGACCCAGGGCGTACGCGATGGGGACCGTAGTCAGCAACGCTGCTCGCGCCAGGTCGGAGGCCAGCATGGTGTGTCTGCGACGTCCGCGACGGTCGATCCAGGCACCTGCGTGCAGCGAGAAGAGGAGACTGGGAAGGACACCGGCCGCGGTAAGGTAACCCATTTCGGCGGGCTGCGCATGGAGGATCAGCACAGCGACTAACGGGATGGCAAAGAGCGAGACCTGATCGCCGAACAGCGAGACTGTTTGTCCCAGCCAGAAGCGGCGGAAGATCCGATCGTACAGGAGCTGTGGCAGGCGTGGACGCCGCATTCCGGGGAACCTGATCATTCGCCAGGCTTTACAGCGCGGGGGATGGCGACATGCAGCACGGTGACGGGCCGGGAGCCGGCCGGCCGCACACCCGGATCGGAAATTCGCTCCTCGTAGGGAGCCGTCAGATCCTCGATCTTCCGACCGAGTGTGGTTAGCTCCTCCGGCGTGAGAAAGAGCAGCAGATCACCGAACCACGCTGCCTGCCGCCATTCCATGGGCTCATCCCGGCGAAGCTCCAGCCAGCGCAACATCTGCTCGAGATACCCCTCGGCGACGACACTGCTGAGCAGCTGCGAGGCTGCCTCCAATTCGGGCTCCTCGGCCACATCCGGCCACGAGGTTGCCCAGGCCGTCGCGCGCCATGGTTTACGGCGGCCCGGCCCCAGCACCTCCTCCACCAGCCCGTACCTGGCAAGCTGCCGCAAATGAAAAGAGCAGCTCCCAGAGTTCAGTCCCAAGAGCTCCGCTGCCTGGGTGGCGGTCAGAGTTCCGTGCTGACGCAGCAGTCCAACCAGAGCGAGCCGCGTGGGATGGGCCAGAGCTCGCAGAGTGCGCGGGTCGTGAAGCTCGATCGCTTTCTTCATAGATGCATAGTATCCTTTGCAAAGTCTTCTTTGCAAAGGATGACCTGTTCTCGCTACGTGCGATTTTGATGATGAAGTGCAGACCGTGCCTGCCACCATGACACATCTCACCAACTGACAGCGCGCGCTACTCCTTCTCGTCAAGGTCAATGAGACATCCGGCCCGCCCCTCTTCGCCGGGAAGGAGGATGTGATGCAGGCTTGACCCATAGCCTACCAACCATGGACGGCTGGCAAGCTGCGATACATTGGGTCCGACACGCTCACTATTCGATGGAGAGGCGATGCAAGACACGCTGATCGAACTGCTGGCTGCCCGCCGGGGGCACTTCAGATTTGAGTCCGGTCACCACGGCGATCTCT
>DASVZE010000360.1:0-2559 GCA_036391775.1 Chloroflexota bacterium
TGCCGCCGTTTATTGTCACGCTTGGAATGCTGACGATCTTGCGCGGCATTACCAACATCATGGCCGGCGGACTCGACATCACCTTCACCTCCAGCAGCTTCACCAACTTCGGCATCAACACCACTCTGGGGTTTCCGAACATCTTCCTGGTACTACTCGCCGTCGCTGTCGTTGCGGCCATCATTCTTCACTTCTCCCGCCTGGGAAGGCATATTTTTGCCATCGGCAGTAACTACGATGGCGCACGGCTGGCCGGCATCAACGTTCGCTCAACCACGCTAATGGTGTACACGATTAGCGGATTTCTTGCCGCCGTGGCAGGCATCCTACTCACGTCGCGCATTGGTCTGGGTGCTCCAGATTCAGGTGTAGGGAACGAGCTTGACGCGATCTCGGCGGCGGTCCTGGGTGGCGCCAGTCTGTTTGGCGCGCGCGGAACCATACCCGGAACCCTCATGGGGGTCGTGCTCGTCAACATGATTTTCAACGGCATTAATCTGCTGAACATCGACACGTTCTATGGCAACGTCATCGAGGGAGCGCTGCTCATCACCATCGTGTGGGTCGATCAGTGGCGCAAGCGCAAGCTGGCCCTGTGATAGGAGATCAGGATAGGATGGTTGCCGCCGAAGCAGTCAGACCTGAGCCGGTCTTCGAGGCCAGAGGCATCTCCAAGCGCTTCGGCAACGTTACGGCCCTGGAAGACGTCGACTTCGAGGTTTATCCTCGCGAAATCGTGGCGTTACTGGGGGACAATGGGGCCGGTAAATCCACGCTGATCAAGATCCTCTCGGGAGCGCTTCGTCCCGACACGGGGACCATCAAGCTTCACGGTCGGGAGGTGGAGTTTCATGGCCCACGAGAGGCGCGAGACAGTGGAATTGAGACGGTGTACCAGGATCTTGCCCTCGCACCCGATCTCGACGTCGCCTCGAATCTCTTCCTCGGTCGCGAAATCTTGATGCCCGGCCCTCTCGGCGCCTTGCGGATCGTTAATCAGAAAGCCATGCGGCAGCAAGCCGAGCAGCATCTTCGCGAACTGCGGGTCAGACTTAAGTCGGCTCGTCAGGCGGTGGATACGCTGTCAGGCGGCCAGCGGCAATCGGTGGCAGTAGCTCGCACCGTTCTCTGGGGAAAAGACATCGTCATTCTGGACGAGCCGACAGCAGCTCTAGGCGTGGCTCAGTCGGCCATGGTGTTGCAGCTCATGCAAGAAGTACGAGATCACGGCGCGTCTGTTGTCTTCATTAGCCACAACATGCCACATGTTTTTGAGGTGGCTGACCGCATGATCGTTCTGCGAACGGGTCGCCGCGTGGGGACGCTGGGCCCAGATGCCACCATGGATCAGGCGGTCAGCCTCATGACCGGCGCCGTGCAGTCTCACGTCGAGGGGATAGTCTCCAGGCCCACCATTGCTCCATCATCCGAGAGCTGACGTGCCGGACCCGAGTCGGAGGGTGGGTGAGTACTGATTCAGCGCTGGCTCTGCGCGAGCTTGGCAGTACGGGACTGCGTATTCCTCCCCTATGCATCGGATGCGCGACGCTGGGCAGCATGCCGGAGACCTTCGGTTATGCGGTCGCGGAGGAGACGGCGCTCAACACTTTACGGGCCATTTTTGACGGCCCCATTCCCTTTGCCGATACCGCGGCCTCATATGGCGATGGAGAGAGTGAGCGACGTATTGGCATCATCCTGCGGGAACGAGGCGGACTCCCGCCGGGGTTCGTGCTTTCTACCAAAGCCGACCGCGACCTTCACTCAAGTGATTTCAGCGGCGATCAGATTCGGAGAAGCGTCGAGCGCAGCCTCCGGTTGCTCGGACTCGATCGTCTCCAGCTGGTGTATCTGCATGACCCCGAGCACACTACTTTCGACAAGGCAATGGCTCCCGGCGGTCCCGTTGAGGTACTTCGCCGCTTTCAGGAGGAAGGCGTCATCGACCATATCGGTGTTGCAGGCGGCCCCATCGACATGATGAAACGTTTTGTCGAAACCGGCCTGTTCGAGGCCGCCATCTCCCACAACCGCTACACCTTACTCCATCGCTCTGCCGGTAGTTTTTGGGATGTCTGCCTGCAGAACGGTGTCGCTCCGCTCAATGCCGCTCCATACGGCAGCGGAATCCTGGCCAAAGGACCGGGCGCGTACCCGAGATATGCCTACCAGGATGCGAGGGGAGAGATACTACAGCGCGCACGCGATATAGAAGCCATATGCGCGCGCCATGATGTGCCGCTGGCAGCGGTGGCGCTTCAGTTCTCTATGCGAGACGCTCGGATCGCCGCGACTATCGTCGGCATGAGCAGTGCTAAGCGAATTCGGGAAACTGTGACGCTCGCCACTCGTTCCATCCCTTCACAGGTATGGGAGGAGCTTGAGACAGTGCCTGTCATGCAAGATGACGCTGACGACGATACATTCGCCTGATCTAACTGATCGCGGCCGGCGAGAATGGCGACCCATCCATCAAGTCTCACGTCTCGAGAGCCGGCATCGTCCTGTGCGCCCGATTATGCCCGGAGAGTCTGATCGTGAGTGCTTCCGTCTGAGGCG
>DASVZE010000361.1:0-5832 GCA_036391775.1 Chloroflexota bacterium
TTCTGCTCGTCTCGTGCCCGCGCGCTGTCAGACCCGCTGCAGTCGGAAGGTGTAGTCGAGAGTATAAAAGGGATCGGGCGCCTCGACGCCATCAGGCATCGTCTCGCCTGCTCGGTGCTCGATGAACCGCGCGACACACGAGCTTCGTACGCCGAACACTGCATCGGACTCCAGCCACTCATCGCCCTCGACAAAGACGTGCGTGATGAGTGTGTCGTAGCCCGGCGCGCTGACTCTGAAGTGGATGTGCGCCGGACGCATCGTGTTTCGATTGGTCGCCCTGAACATCTCCCCCACCGGCCCATCGGTCGGGATCGAGTAGGCGCACGGCATGATGGTACGGAACCGGAAGCAACCGTTGTCATCGGTCTGGAAGACGGCGCGCATCTTCATTTCGTCCGGTTTCCAGTTTGGATCCTGCAGATCGTAAGAACCCTGAGCGTCCGCATGCCAGACATCAACCGTAGCTCTCGCCACCGGCTCGCCGGCGATACCAGTGACCCCGGCGTGGACAAACAGTGGCCGGCCCTCCGCACCGTCCGCGATGTCGGCGCCGTTGGCCAGCATCGTGGCCCCCTCGATGTGGAAAGGGCCAAAAACGGTCTGCTCTGTAGCTCCGGGAGAGCGCCGATGGTTCTGCGCGACCACTAGCTGCGAGAGACCAAGTGTGTCCGATAGTAAGATAAACTCCTGCCGCGTGTCCGAGCACATGTGACCGGTTCGTGTGAGGAAGTCTATGCCCTGGAACCACTCCTCCTCGGTGAGCTCGACCTCGCGTGCGAAGTCATGGAGATGCCTGATCAGGGACGTCATGATCTGGAGCAGACGGGGATTCGGTGTACCGGCAAGCTGCTCGAGGACGGCCTCGGTGATGGTGATCTCGTCAAGGTTGCGTCGGCTCGTCATGATTCTCCCTCCTCTGCGTCCATCTCGGGCTCTGGAGCTCACCCAACTATCCGCAATTGACGGTCGAGCGACAAATCAGATGTCGTGCGTCTGGATAGACCATACGGGTGCGCATCGATCGAACCCCCGCACGATAAGGTGCGGCGGCTTCTGGCCGGCCGAGCATTCAACGAGGGTCACGTACCGCCCGTGTACACGCATGGATGGAAGGCGACCCGGCTCTCCATCTTTGAGTGAGATATTTACCAAAGGAATGGGATAAAGCGCGTTCGGCCCGCCTAATACGATCTGTAGTCGTCGCCCAGAGTCGCCGCGAGCGCAGCCTCTTCGACGTGAATGCGATTCAGGAGACCCAATAACGGAAGCACGATGAAAGCCAGGAGCCCGAGCCAGTTCGCGAAAATTAAGTTGATTCCGGCGAATATCAGCAGCAGGCCGGCGTAGCTTAGGTGGCACTATCGCCTGCCGGCACTCGTTCTCAGAATAGTGCTCCGTCTCAATTCTCTACACGGCGTCAAACCGGTCTTGAGGTGCCACCATTGACCCGTGCATATGCAGCGACAGTCCTTGTCTTCCGGGACGATAAGACATTGCACATCGGGTGCCGGTTACAGTCCGTGCTCCCG
The DNA here is from genome assembly GCA_036391775.1 of Chloroflexota bacterium. Classification (GTDB taxonomy): domain Bacteria; phylum Chloroflexota; class UBA5177; order UBA5177; family UBA5177; genus DASVZE01. Next base: position 1,533 of record DASVZE010000361.1, read on the forward strand.
GTGCGCCCACTTCCAGAAATCAAAGCTGTTTTCGATGAACTCTTCCGTCAGATCGCTGATTTGCTTCTGGGTGGCGCCTGACGGTAGGTAGACATAATAGTCGAGTCGGATTTCGATTTGGTCGGGAGTCTCGTCATCGGTGTCGAGATACGCTATCGGATAGCGCTCATTCCGGTTCCACTCATTACAAATTTCTAGGAACCGATCCCATTCCGAGCGGGGAAAGCTCTTCTCATTGGCTACCTCAAGTGCATACGTGTCTCCTTCATCGATGGACAGCCAGACTGTCAGCTCGCAGTCGCACTCTTCGTCATGGTCATACTCGAACACGAAGTTGTCGTCCTCATCGACGTCGTACTCGGCTTCGTCCTCGTCCAGGTAGCGACGGATCATCTCGGGACTGAGCGGCTGAATCTCCGACACTTTGGCCCCCTATGGCTACTACTTGTGTCACGTACTCTTGCTATGCCAGTGGGCGTGAGGAGACTTTCCGGCTCTACCGCGTCCTGTTCCAGCCTCTTCGCGCATCACGACACGCCATACTCTTATGATTGCAAGCACCAAGGAAAAGAAAGCAACAATTCGCACATATTCAAGCATCTGAAAGCCGGTTGCGAAACATCTGGCGGTTCTATTAAACCCTGCCGATGTCTACAGGGCGCTCCTCAAGTTCTGGCAAATCGAGGGACAGATGGAGCGGCGGCACTCGCCGAACCACACTCCATGCTGTAGTCGGACGGCTCAGCGGACATTCTTTGCAAGAACCTGAGGGACATCCATACGGCTAAGTCTGTCTTTGCACCACCAGGTAGATCGGCGTATGGTTAAGCCGCATTGCTCTCAAAGGCACGACGTATGGATTCATCACAGGGTCCGCGTGATCTGCTGGAGGTCCTCTCCGCCAGCCGCGAGGACCTCAGGCGCCGGTCGCGCGCCGAGCGAGTCCGCTCCCTCTGGTTGTGGATTGGCATCCTGACCGGTCCGGTGGCGTTGCTTGTGGTCGGTGTCATCAGCGTTGTCCTGCTGTCTCTCGACTGCGGCCGGGTCGTTAAGCCCCACGTGCTCGGCCACTTGTCGTTTCAGGTTGCGACCGGAGCGATTACCCTCCTGGGGGCGTTGGTGACGATCGGAGCAGGGCTCATTTCCTGGCGCATCTGGCGCTGGACCAGCTTGCCCGAAGATGAGGTCACCTTCGGGGACATGCCACGTGTCCCCTTCTGGGCGCTTGGTGGCGTCCTCCTGAGCACGTTCTGCCTGGCCGGCATTCTGTACACGGGAGGGTTGGCGCTCGTCCTCAGCGAGGGGTGTCCATAGAGCTCCTGAAAGATAGATCAGGTCGCCGCCGCTTTCCGAGACTCCGCTGAACCTTCGTCCCATCGGTTGAGCCGGCCCACGCGCGGGGAGTAGGAGCAAGAGCTACCCGTCCGATCAGAACGGGTGTCCGTGAAAGCGTGAGGCGGCATGCCCTCTATGCTGAGAGGAGCACTGTAGGCGAACCTTTGAGTAAAAGCCCAACAAGGGGAAAGTGACGAGAATGGACACCCGAACCAATAAGACGGAACACGAGTGGCGTGATGCTCTCACGCCTGAGCAGTACCACGTGCTGCGCGAGAAAGGGACGGAGCCGGCGTTTTCCGGTAAATACGTACACACCAAACAGGACGGAACCTATCGGTGTGCGGCCTGCGGCGCCGAGCTCTTCCGCTCCGACACCAAGTTTGACTCGCACAGTGGCTGGCCCAGCTTTACCGAACCGGCCAACCGGGAGAACGTCGAGCTACATCGGGATACCAGCTACGGCATGGTGCGCACCGAGGTGACGTGCAAGAGCTGCGGTGGCCATCTTGGCCACGTCTTCGACGACGGTCCTCATCCCACCGGGCTGCGCTATTGCATCAACTCCGCCGCGCTGCAGCTCGACAGTAACGAGGGTGGCTAGCCGGAAGGCAACCAGGATACTCAGCCATCCCATCGGTGTCCTCGAATGCCGATGGAGTGGACGGTGGGGGATACCAGTCCGCGACTCCGCCTACCTGCAGACGTCCTGACCACGGTGGAAAACGTGGCTCAGCAGCAGTGCTCGATGAGTGTCTGTCCGGATCTTTCCGCAGAGGTGCCGGAGGGATATGCCGCCCCGACGGTCCAGATGTCGCTCGTGCCACGCCCGTCGGCGACTCCGTCAAGATAATGGCCTCCCCGGCCGATTCCGGGACTGGACTTAACCGACCAATTGCGGCCGTTCCAGTGCTCGATGAGTGGCTTTGCGACACCGCCCGGGCCGGACGCAAAGGTTATTCCCACGACCCACGCGCTTCTCGCCGAGACGGCAGCGACACCCGTGAAAGCGCTGTTACCGGCGCCAACCTTGGGGTTGGTAACAATCGACCACGAGCGGCCGTTCCAGTGCTCGATGAGCGTTTGAACCGTGATGCTCATCGCAGTCGGGTTGTAATACCCCACGGCCCAAACGTTCCGCGCGGAGACGTAGGTAACTCCGGATAGATAGTTGCCTCCCGGCCCAAAGTGGGGACTGTGGACAACGGTCCATGTGCTTCCATTCCAGTGCTCAATAAGCGTCTGATAGATGCCTTCCGCATTGACGTCGTACCCAACCGCCCAGGCGTCATGGCCCGATATGGCCGTTACCTTGACCAGTGCGTTACTTCCTCTCATGGAGGTAGGACTTGGAACCACTGTCCAGGTGATTCCGTTCCAGTGCTCTACGAGCGGCTGCGTTCCGAAGGGCGAGGTGAGAAAATAACCAACAGCCCAGATATCGTCATTGGTGACGGCCGAGACTCCAAACAAGCCGCTGCCGTGTGGAAAATGCGGGCCGGGGACAACCGCCCAGACAGTGCCGTTCCAGTGCTCGATAAGAGCCTGATACTGGGCGGTAGCCGGGTCGTCAAAGTCGCCCACCGCCCACACATCGGAGGCGGAGACGGCCGCCACCGCGTGGAGGCTGTTATCCGACGTGGACGGACTCTGACTGGGGACAACGCTCCATGCGATGCCGTTCCAGTGTTCTGCGAGTGTTCGCTGGAATCCGTTGGGGGTGACCTCATATGCTCCTACCGCCCAGGCATCGCTTGCCGAGATAACCGCAACATCGTTGAGCTCATTGGTTCCTGTGCCGGCATTGGCGCTGGTTACAACACTCCAGCCTGCAGAGCCTGCCCGCGCCGGCGCGACTCCAAATGCGCCGGCTGACAATAAGGCCGCGGCCATGGCGGTTCGAATGGAATATCTGGTCGTCGTTGGGAACAGAGCACGGGCAACGTGTTCGCACAGACCGAAGAGTACGCGGCAATAACCGGGCACGGGTACATCCTTATCGACCAACGAATCCGGATGGAGGGTCGACTAAAGAATACGCTTGTTGTATACAGTCGAATACAGCACGCACGTTACCGGCGCACCTTGTCTATCTCGATCGTGTATGCCACATAGGCATCCCGCAAGAGAGCAGATCATCCTTCAAGGCGATACTTCAACCTACCGCTACGCGAAGGAAGCAAGTGACGGCTTCGAACACAGCTTTCTCCGGTTTGACAAGGTCAGGGAGATGGCAGCCTCTGTGAAAGATTCCACGGCACATCATACCTAGTGGCTGTCAGTGCCACCGCATTCCGCATCAACACCCATCGTGCAGATATCGTTTTGCAGCACTTTTGCAGCCTCGGGGCATATTGACGGCATCACCGGCACGAACAATGTGCGAAATCTGGCTCCAGGATAAGGAAAAAGCCCGAGCAGTGCTCGGGCTTCTCCTAACTACCTGAGTTGGTTTAGTAATCCGGCATCGGCGGGGCGGCCGGTGCGGGGTTCTTCTCGGGCAGGTCGCTGATCAGGGTCTCCGTGGTCAGCAGCATCGAGGCGATGCTGGCCGCGTTCTGCAGAGCAGAGCGCGTGACCTTGGCGGGATCCGGCACAACCTCGAGCAGGTTCTCGTAATCGCCGCTGGCGGCGTTGAAGCCGATGTTCTTCTCGCGGCGCTCGACCTCGGCGACGATCACGCCACCGTCGTAGCCGGCGTTTTCCGCGATCTGGCGCATGGGCTCCTCCAGCGAGCGGCGCACAATGTCCACGCCGACCGCCTCGTCACCCTGCAGCTTCAGGTTGTCCAGTGCGGGCCGGGCGTTGAGGAAGGCGGTGCCGCCGCCGGCGACAATGCCCTCTTCGACCGCGGCGCGCGTCGCCGAAAGAGCGTCTTCGACGCGATGCTTCTTCTCTTTCAGCTCAACCTCGGTGGCAGCGCCGACGCGGATGATGGCCACGCCGCCGGCCAGCTTGGCGAGCC
>DASVZE010000362.1:0-5816 GCA_036391775.1 Chloroflexota bacterium
TTGGTTCCCCATCTTTACTTCTGGAAGAGCTCCAAGTGGGTGCGCGGCCTGAAGCTCAGTGATGACGATGAACCGGGCTTCTGGGAGACACTCGGCTACCATAATCGAGGTGATCCATGGCGGGAGCAGCGCTATTGGGGCGACTGACCTGGCAGGTAGGCGAGGTGATGGAGACTCGTGCTGAGAATCCACGGACCCGAACCCTGGTCGTGGATCTACCCCACTGGCCGGGCCACCGAGCAGGGCAGCACGTCGACATCAGGCTCACTGCCGAAGATGGATATCAAGCGACACGAAGCTACTCCATTGCGTCTTCGCCCGAAGACCAGCATGTTGCGGTTACCGTGGAGCGGCTCGACGAAGGCGAGGTGTCTCCCTATCTGGTGGATGACGTTTTGCCGGGTGACCGACTGGAGTTCCGCGGGCCGATCGGTGGCTACTTTGTATGGGACGTCTCCCGGGGGGGACCGCTCTTCCTGGTCGCCGGCGGTTCCGGAATTGTGCCGTTGATGGCAATGATCCGGCACCGCATGGCGCAGAGAAGCGAAGTACCGGTGACACTGCTCTACTCGGTTCGGAGCCTCGAGGATGTTATCTATGGGGCTGAGCGCGACCGCCTGGCGTCCGCGGGAATCACGGTGGTCAACACCTTCACTCGGACGGCGCCCGAAGGTTGGACCGGATTCGGACGCCGCATCGACCGTGATCTTTTAGTGAAAGTGGCGCCACCGTCCAACGTGTTGCCACTGGTTTACGTGTGCGGTCCCACCCCTTTTGTGGAGACGGTATCGGGCCTGCTGGTGGCACTCGGCCACGACCCAGGTCGGATATACACGGAGCGATTTGGAGCGACCGGGAGGTAGGGATGGACAATAGCAGATTAGACGGTAATGCGATGGCCGGTCTGCTCGAAGAAATCTTCCCCTTCGAGGCGACCACTGTCTCGGCTCTGTGTGCCGGCTGTGGGTCGATGGACGTGCTGGGTAAAGAGATCGTGTATGCCGATGCACCGGGAATGGTGATGCGCTGTGCGCATTGCGAGAATGTCCTCATTCGGGTCGTCCATGGCGGTGGTCGCTATTGGTTGGACATGCGTGGCGTTATCTGCCTTCAGATTCCAGCGGGATGACGGCTCGGAAACGGTTCGTGTTCTGAGAGGTACCTCATGATGACAGTGCGTACTACACGTGCTTCCCTACTGGTCCTCTTTCTTTCCTCGGGACGTACGGCGGCCATTACCGGTGCCGAGTACTTAATTGACAAGGGAATGATGAAGGCGACGTAGGCGCATGCGGCGGCCCGGGTTGCGCCGCGATGCCAAACCTGCGCACACGCTGAGCCGTTTGGCTTTCCCACGCGTCAGCGCCATACTGTCCTCAAGGAGTCAGGAATGGCCGGTATATCAGCGGTGATCCCGCGTGCGGCTGACGAATGTGTCATGCGTACGGCATGCCGTGGTGAGCAGGTTGCTCCGCGGACTGAGGTCTGGGTGTTGGCCGCCACCATCCTCGGTTCCGGCATGGCCTCCATCGACGGAACGGCGGTGAATGTGGCCCTCCCCACCATGCAGCGCAGCCTGCACGCCACGGCGGCGGACCTGCAGTGGGTCATCGAAGCCTACTCCCTGTTCCTGGCGTCCCTGATCCTGGTGGGTGGCTCATTGGGGGATCGGTTGGGACGCCGCCGGGTGTACTCGGCGGGCATCGTGATCTTCACCGTCGCGTCGGTCGCGTGTGGTGCATCCCCCACGGTCGGCATCCTGATCGCGGCTCGGTGCCTTCAGGGGATCGGCGCAGCCTGTCTCGTCCCCGGCAGCCTGGCCATCATCAGCGCATCATTCGATCCGTCTCGCCGAGGAAAAGCCATTGGGACATGGGCCGGGTTCTCCGCTATCACAACGGCCGTTGGGCCGGTGCTGGGCGGATGGTTGACACAATTCGTGTCCTGGCGCGCGGTGTTCTTGATCAATGTTCCGATCTCGGCGGTGACGCTGTTCCTGCTGTATCGGCATGTACCCGAGAGCCGGGATGACGAGGCTACCGGGCGCATTGACTGGCTGGGCGCTCTCCTGGTGACCGGCGCTCTGGGGGGCATTGTCTTTGGGCTGATCGAGGCAGGACCGCGCGGCTTTGGGACCGTCCTGGTCGCAGGAAGCTTGATCGCTGGTGCCGCACTGCTCGTAGCATTCGTGATGGTGGAAGCGCGGAGCTCATCGCCCATGGTTCCTCTGGATCTCTTCCGCTCGCGCAACTTTACCGGAGCAAATCTGTTGACACTCTTGCTCTATGGCGGCCTGGGGGGGAGCCTCTACTTCCTGCCATTCGATCTCCAGCAGGTGCAGGGCTATGCGCCCACGGCGGCGGGGGCTGCCTTTATCCCCTTCCCCATCATCGTGTTCACCCTATCGCGGTGGGCCGGCGGACTCGTGCAGCGATACGGGGCACGGCTGCCGCTCATCGTGGGGCCGATTGTAACCGCCGTGGGTATCTCGCTGTTTGCGCTGCCTGATACCGGCGGGAGCTACTGGACCACCTTCTTCCCCGCTGTCGTGGTGATGAGTCTGGGCATGACCCTGGTCATCGCTCCCTTGACCACCACAGTCATGAATGCCGTGCCCACCCATCGTTCGGGAGTAGCCTCAGGCATCAATAACGCGGTGACACGAGCTGCGGGGTTACTGGCCATCGCGGTGCTGGGACTGCTGGTGGCGACGGCTTTCTCCTCGAGTCTCGACTCTCAGCTGAACTCACTGCATGTCAGTCCTGCCGTGAAGACGTCACTCGATGCGCAGCGGTCAAAGTTCGTAGACGCGGCTGTTCCGGCTGCCGTTTCTCAGCCTGAGAGAGCCCAGATCGAGACGGCGTTGAAGGAGGCGTTTGTCACCGGATTCCGGCTTAGCATGTTGATTGCCGCCGCACTCGCCGTGGCAAGTGCTTTTCTTGCCGCCTGGCTCATCGACGGCAAGCAGCCGGAGCCGGCGGAAAGGATGGTCGCCGAGCCCGCACCCGCGCGTTAGGAGCGACATTGTGCAGCCCTGGCTCATGGCGGCCGTCGTTACTCCGTCCGCGCCGCTGCGCCTTGATCCTCCCGAACAGCCCGCTCCAGCAGCTCATGAATCAGTTCGTTGACGCTTGTGCCGCGCTCCACCGCCATCTTGGCCAGGGCCATCTCCAGATCTTCGGGAAGAAAGATGCTGCGGCGTACCTTGCTGCCTTCCCGGCCCTCCCATGACTTATGAAACGGCATGGTCAGCTACCCTTTCCGCCACGATCTCCGGCCGCGGCTCTGTGTACGACGACAGGATGCGATCCGAGAGCAGTCCCAGGCAGCTCAGATTGGGGAAGCCAGGTCCCTGGGCCACGCCCGCCATCATGGGCAGGTGCAGAGGTGGGTCGATTCCCTCGACCGAGAGGTCGAAGCCGATAGACAGCTCGATATGGGAGCGGCTCCAGCCCTCCGTATTCTCCCCAAGGCGGCGTCGCGTCTCCGGTTCCAGCAGCGAGACGAAGGACAGTGGATCAAAGCCAATGGCGATTACCACGTAGTCGTATGCAACGCGCTCCGTCTCATCTCCGTAGCGCACATCCACCAGCACGTTCTCATCTCGTGCGTCAACCCGGATCACCTGCCCGGCCAGTGTGCGCACGTTCTCTGCCTGATCGATTTGTTCTTGCGCTTGCATCGAGAAAACACCCCGGTCCGTGCGGCGCACGAACTCGCGGCGGTGGTGCACGGACAATCGCTCCCACTCAGAGCCGGGATTTGAGAACAGGCGGCTCTCTTCGAAGCTTTCGCCACGTGAGAACGGAACGCCGTTGGGGCTGATAATCTCGATGGATGAATCCCCGTAGAGCAAGTCGAGAAGCGCCACGACCACCGCGGCTGCCGTCTCCCCACTGCCCACTACACCGACTGACACAGGAGATCGCAGCTCCGCCAACATATCGACTTGCTGCCAGAAGGAGTGCCCATCGAGGACACGCGGATGATCCTTGGGCTGCCCGGCCACGTGGATGGGAGAGCCAGGGCCGGTTAGGACAAGGGCGTCCCCTTCCAGCTCGTACTCCGGACGGTGGGTCCCACCATGACACGACAGGATCCAGCGTCCATCTCGTACGGCAATGGAGCGAATGTCCTCCCGGCGGAGCTCGAGATTGATTCGCTCGGCGACCCAACGAAGGTAGGCAGACCAGATGCGATGCGTCGGCCGAGGGCGGCCGCGATCGACCCAGGTCGCGTACGCTCCCTCCGAAATCAGAAAGCGGTGCCACGAGAGCGATGTCATCTCCGCATCGATCCTGATGCCGGAGCTACCCCACACGTCCGAACCATACGGGAAGCCGATATCCTTCTCCGGCGGCGTCCCCAGCAATCGGTTCCCATCGGTGAAGCCATGCTCGCCAGACCAACCGGCAGCCACGCCGTCACGGTCGACGACTACCACACGGGCCACATCCCGGCCCAGGGCACAAAGTGCTTCCCTCTTTCCGGCAATGGCAATGCCTTTCGGGCCGGCCCCGATTACGAGAAGGGTCGATGCTGCGCCGTTCCGGTCGAGGGAGATAGTGTCCACGTCGAGTCAATCTACAAGCATCATAGCTGTGATAAGGATTCGCGGTGCACTATCAGTCGTGGGAGGCACCAGGTGACTCAGACTCCGAGACAGCCCCAGGCGGCAAGGGTCCTCCAATACCTCGACCCCGGTCGTCGATAACACGCAGCCCGGTCGTATCGTTGTGGTGCTGCACCAGCCATTCATGCTGCAGAATGGCGAAGACCAGCTCGTCTCCCCACTCGCCCTTGAACACCTCGTTCTGAATAAAATGTGCCTCTTGCCGCATGCCAAGCCGGCGCATCAGTGCCGCAGAGGCCGTATTGCGAGCGTCGGTGCGCCCATAGACTCGGTGTAATCCCAACTTCCGAAAGGCAAGATCGAGCACCACCGTCGCTGACTCGCGGGCAAACCCCTTGCCGTGATAGTCAGGGTGCAACACGAATCCGATCTCGCCCTGACTGTGCTCGACACTCCGCCACCAGAGAGAGACCTCCCCGATCACACGACTGCGTATGCCATCCGGTCTGGGTGCGGTGATGGCCAGGACAAGCCTGTCTCCCTCCGTCGCGAGAATTGTCTGGCGGCTCTTGTGCCGCAGTACCTCCTCAACTTCGTCACGGCTGCGTACATCCCAATACAGATATCGGACGACCTCAGGACTTGAGTGGATGGTATACAGGTCATCCAGGTCGTCTGACGAAAAAGGGCGCAGCACCAGCCGCTCGGTTGTGAGGGGCGACGTGATTGTGAGCGTCATCATCTCCCGTTCAACGAGGAGAATACTGATGAAGAGATAAGTCATGGTCTCATGTCCAGCGTGTCCTATCTCGCGGATGGAAGCCATGAAGACACCACGCGAGTTCCCCCGCACTGCTCCACCTTATCGAACGTCGTTCCCCGTTTACCGAACTCCTTGGCATGCGCATCGACCGGCTCGCGCCCGACGAAGTGATGGCCGGCCTGACGTCGGCGAGCCATGCTACCCGCCACCGTGCATATGGGCACTACGGCACGTAGCCCTGGTCCATCCGCTGGCGAAAAAAGGCACGACGCTTATGCGAGATCGGGTCGGAAAATCGACGCGTGTGGTATCGGACTAGCAAGTTGTCATCATCCATCACCTTTTTGCCGGTCCAGGGGATTGGGCCGTTCCAGCGCAGCGCGGTCCCATCCCGCCAGAGTCGCCCCCACCTCGTAGGTGCTCTGGAAGAAGTCCAGGATCATCTGGTCGGGGGATGGGGACTGCCTGACAACCTCGTAC
>DASVZE010000363.1:0-2276 GCA_036391775.1 Chloroflexota bacterium
AGAAAGCTTTGGGTCGAGCGTCGCGCTGACCGACGGATGTGAATTCCACCAGTTTAGGAGATACTTACCGTCTCTGAGGCTTACCGACATGACAGGTAAAATAGCCGAGCCTTCGTCGATCATGGGCACACTTGGCTCGTCGACGTTGTCGAATATGATCGCCCCGTCCGCTCCTGCCGCAGCTGCGTTCTTGATCTTTGTCTGAAACGGGATATTCCCGCGCTCGATCAATGCTATGTGCCCTGCAAGAGATGTCGAGCCAAAGTCGTCGGCCTTCGGGTTAGACGGATCGTCGCCTTGCCGCCGAGCCATTCCGATATAGGCGATCGGTTCCGGGCCGACCGGCGTGGTGAACCCGTGTGTTGCCTCCGATGCCTGAAGATGCATCAACCTCGCTGGGAGTGCCGTATCTGTCAGATCGACGGTCGAGGAAATGACGTGGCTGTTTGTGGTCGACCCGACGGAAATGGCGTCCGGCGCAGTCGCCGGTGAAGAGATACTTTGCGAAGTGGGTCCAGCGTTGCCTGCAGCGGCAACGACGACCACTCCGTTCTTGACGGCGCTCTCAACAGCCTGGGTGTCAGCATCCAGACGAGGATCTCCCTGAAGGACATCTCCAAAGCTGAGATTGATGATATCCGCACCGTCCAGCACTGCCGCTTCCAGCGCCGGGATGACCGGATCGTCTGGTGACGTCTCGGACGAGCCGTCAGGGAAGATGTTGTAGTTCATCAGGTATGCTGCCGGCGCCACTCCGCTAACGTGCGTGCCCAATGGCGTGGATGTGTTGTAGTCGCAGGCCTCGATCGCGGCAGTGAAGGTCCCGTGCCCACCTTCGCTCGGCGAGCGATCTGCCGCGCTGTAATGCTTGCCCGCCACGCCGAACGCGCGAGCGACCACAACTTTGTTGTTCGTCAGTGCATAGTTTGCCGCAGTATCTGCTCGTCGTCCTCCGGGCGGGGGAACATATCCCTGATCTCGAAAGCAGGGATGAGATATGTCGATGCCGGAGTCGACGTTTGCAATCATGACTCCTCGCCCTGCGCGGCTTGAACCGCCCAGTTCTGTCCAGGCCTGGGGAGCATGGACAAGCTTGATGCTGCGGTCAAGCAATTCGTGATATCGGCGTACCAACTGCACACGCTGCACGTTTGGCAGACGCATGAGCTTCGATACCTCTGTTGTGGGCATGCGCACACTCAAGCCGTCTACCAATACATGAAAGCGACGTAGTACCGATATGTGGACTCCCTGGTGGCGGAGGAAAGCGATCTCGGTTTTCTGATACCGGTTGATCTCTGCAGAATAGGTTTTCGCGGAGGGCAGATCGGCGTCCAGATGGAGCGCGAAACGCGACGATGCCCTGCGCATTCTTAAGTTGGGATCAGCTCCTAGAGGGGGCGCCGTGAGCTCAACGATATAGTTGCGCTCGTGCTGCACCACTCCTGTGGCCCTTACCGTCATCTGGGGCACAAAAAAAGCCGCTGCGACAAGAAGTATCGCAGCGGCACGTAGCAATGTACTCGTCAACCTGCCTGCTCAGTCCTTCCCACGGTTCGCCGAAGTATAGCCGAGACGGTCAGATGCTACAACCATGATCAGTCTGGCACTGTATTGGCATGACGACCATGGAGCAGTGTGCAGGAATATCGGGTAGCGAAATGGGCTTCGCGCACGAGCCTGGTCTAAAGCCGAATGACCGCTAACACTGGATCGATCAGCAAGAGCTCTACACCATACAGGTGTACAAGACATTGCCCGGTGTGAGGACCTGAGTCGCCAATGAAAGATGTTCGCTCTTAACGCGCCGCTCCGCGGTCGTTAAACCACTCCCACCAGCGACGGAAGCCTTGCCACTGTCGCTCGCTGATGATGCTTTGCGCCGAGGTTCGATTCCACGGGTCAAAGTATGAGCAGGTGTGTGCGCCGACACTTCGATACTCGGCGAACACCTGGCAGATGCTATTCGACCAAAATGGGCAGTCTTTGCACGTCTTGTCCTGCCAGGGGAATTTCACTTGCGCTTCCGCGGCAGGTTCCGTCTTGTAGTAACCAGCCTCATACGCGTCCCTTAGCTTTAGAACCCAACCTTCCATGAACATCTCCCAGCCACGTTGCGCGATCTCCGGCTCATTGACCTGGATACGGTTGCACGAAGCGTGCCACGGAAGCAAAAAGAAAAGAGCCCGGCACAGCCGGACTCCTCCCTCATTTTGGCCAGTCTACTGCGCGGCCGATGCTCCGCCGCGTACAGGTCGACTGAATCGAAGCTCTTC
>DASVZE010000364.1:0-3152 GCA_036391775.1 Chloroflexota bacterium
GTTCAGAAGGCGGAACAGTACCTTCTCAATACCTTGCTCAACGGGCATGAGCCCAATGTCGTGGTGTTCTACAAAGAAGGCTCAACCGGCTCGGATCCTAATACACATTGGAAGGCCGACCATGGCGGTGCCGGTTGGCAATCCCAGCACATCCCGTTGATCCTCTCCGGCGCAGGCGTACGATCTGGCTTGAAGATCGATCAACCGGCGCAGATGGACGATATCGCTCCCACCGTGCTGGCCGCTATGGGCGTTCGCGCGACCGGCATGGAGGGCCAGGTCCTGACCGAAGCAGTGCCGTCAAGTAACGCCAAGGTGAATTCCGGACGCCAGGCCGAGATCAACCAGGTGACTCCCGTCGTTTCGGCGCTCAACCGACAAGAGACATACAGCGCCTCGAACTGACGCGCGGCCCGGATCGGCGCCTGGCTGCCCCGCACCGCGGTATGACCTTCGAAGAGCCCATGTGTGTGCCTGCCGGCCTTGAATGGCGGTGACCAAAAAGGCCCCGGAGGATTCCCTGACCGTCTGAGTTGACGTATGTTCCATTTGGGCCAAACTTTGCGATCCAGACAGGCGCTGCGTCCAGATAAATACCTGCATTTTGAGGAATAGTTCGTTCTGGAGTGCAATTCTGATAGAAGGTAAGCGAGCCGTATGCGCGGGAGATTGAAGGAGAGCGCCCATGGAACATAGACGGGCACCTGGGCACAGACGCTGGTATATCCCTGACTGCTACCTTCCGGACGACAATCCGGACAAGGGTAACTTCGTCAGCCACGAATCGTGCTGCGTTCTAAATGTCGGTAAGGTGGACGCGCGGTGTACACTGACGTTCTACTTTGAGGATCGCGAACCCTTGCGCGACATCCAAATCACGGTGGGACGCGAGCGATGCTGGCACGTGCGTTTCGACCGTCTCGAGGAGATAGCAGGACTTAGCATCCCGCGAGACGTACCGTACGGCCTCTGGCTCGAGAGCGACCATGAGGTCGTGGTGCAGCACTCGCGTCTTGATTCCCGCGGTGGCGGACTAGCCTACATGACGGTTATGGGATACGCCGAGGATTAGCGATAAGGTCAACGCACGAGGCGCAATCGATTCATTGAAGGAGAATGCCGGGATCCGTGAGTACGAGGTTTCCCTTTACTCACGGATCCCGGCCTCTGTTTACTCACGCGGGGGCCGCTCACGGCCTCGCGCCGGCGGTTATCTAGAAGTGGAACTGGTCGATGTTGGATTTATTGAACTGCTGGGGAGGCCCAAGCAAGACAACGCGATTGGCGCCGATCGTCCGCATTCCAAGTTTGCCCGCCTTGTAGCTCGCGCCTACCTTCGCCTTAAGGGTGCCGGCCACCAGGTTATGGGCCGTCACTTCGGCCAGGTACCCCAGATTGCCTGGGTTCCACAGGGCAAAAACGGGTACCGTCCCGTTCTTGACGTACTTGCGCATGTCGTTAGGCGTCCCCAACCCTGTCACGATGACTTTTCCCTTTTTGTGGGCGACGTCTACCACCTGAGCGGCGGCCTTGATTCCCACCGTGGTGGGAGCGATGATTCCGCGCAAGCTGGGATACTTGGTCAGGAGACCCTGTGCCACCGTGGTGCTCAGGGCCGGGTCATCGTTGCCGTAGACCGTGGTCACCAGTTTCATGTTCTTGTATTTGGGCAACGCCAGCTCTTTTTTCATGAAACCGATCCAGGCATTCTGGTTGGTCGCAGTCGAGGTAGCGCTCAGAATAGCGATCTGGCCCTTGTAGCCCAGCTCTCTTCCCAGAATCTGTACTTCGACTCGCCCGATTTGCTCGGTCGATGCCTGGTTGATGAACACATTTCGGGCAGAGGGCAAAGTGTCGGAGTCGTAGCTCACTACTTTGATTCCCTGGCTCATCGCCTGCTTGAGGGATGGAGCGATGACACCGGGATCGTCGGCCGAGACCACAATCGCGTTGACGTGCTGCTGGATCAGGCTCTTGATGTACGTAACCTGACCGCTCGCATCGGCCGCAGTGGGGCCAACTTGTTTCACGGTATCACCGCTACTTGCCGCAGCCATCTTGCCACCATTGAATGCAGTGTCGAAGTACGGGTTGCCGATGGCCTTCGGCAGAAAGGCGATGCTGTAGCCTGCCGCATGCGATTGCGGCGCGACCGCCGGCAGGATAGCGCTCATGCCCAATAGCAGAGGCGCCGCTGCCAAAAGAATGAATCTAGGTCGATGCATCTTGAAATCTCCTCCTTGAACTGCGGTTGCACACATGGATGAGCACACGTGATTCGGCACACATGGTATGTCGAGCCTACGTGACCCTCGAGGTCGCTGAGGTTTCACCTCCTCTCCGCTGCGCCAGCGTCACGCGTACCCGCTGAGCGATTCCGGGTACCAGGATCGAAAGGATCAGTAGCGAGCCCACCACGATAGACTGGACGTCGGCGCTGATGTTGGCAAGCGTTAGGCCGTTCTGTAGCAGGCCGAGAATGAACAGGGCGATGACGGTTCCCACGATGCTGCCTTCGCCGCCGAAGATGTTGGCGCCGCCCAGTACTGCCGCGGTAATGGCGCTCAGCTCGAAACCCGTCGCCAGATCAGAACGTGATGTCACGAGGCGCGATGTTAGCACCAGCCCCGCCAGAGCCGAGAGCAAGCCTGATAGCCCGAAGAGAATGAGGACGACTCGATCGACGGATACTCCGGAGAAGCGGCTGGCTTGCTCGTTGTTGCCTATGGCGAAGATGTAGCGCCCCATCACCGTGGCATGAAGCAGGAGACCGATCAGCAGGGCCAGGACTACAAAGATGACAAGCGGGGCAGGGATATGGGTTCCAGGCAGGTACCGCAGATCGATGCCCGCGAATTCGGTGGGAAAACCACTGATCTCGCCACTCCCCAGAATGCCGTTGGCCAGCCCACGATACAGGGCAAAAGTGCCCAGGGTGACGATCAGGCTGGGGAGGCGGATGCGCGTGACGATGGCGCCGTTGGCCAGCCCGGCCGCCAGCCCGACGGCAAGAGCGCCCAGGCAGGCAAGCCAGACGTTCCATCCGTGCTGCCAGAGAGTGGCGAAGACAACGGAAGAGAGCGCAGCCGTGGAGCCAACGGAAAGATCAATATGGCCGGCAATGATGATCAGAGTCATCGGCAGCGCTATGA
>DASVZE010000365.1:0-2803 GCA_036391775.1 Chloroflexota bacterium
CGAGACTTCGTTATGGATCGATCGCGCTGGCCTGGATTGCACTCACGGCATGGTATTTCCTGTACCCTTCGGCCCCCCTCAAAGCGTCTGCCGCCGCCGGAACGTTGCCCCCTGGCCGGCCAGGCGGACTTCACGGAACCATACCGGGGTCCAATCCCAATAACTATGGCGTCGACCACTCCCTGGCAACCGCCTTAAAAACGCGCACGCCGATCAAGCATCTGGTGGTGATCTTTCAGGAGAACGTATCCTTCGACCACTACTTTGCGACGTACCCCAATGCGGCCAATCCGGCAGGTGAACCGTCATTCACACCGGCCCCCAACACCCCGCAGGTCAACAACCTGGCTACTGCCGGCCTGCTCACGAACAATCCTAACAGCGCACAGCCGTTCCGCCTTGATCGCTCGCAGTCCCTCACATGCGATCAGAACCACGACTACACTGCCGAGCAGAACGCGTTTGATGGCGGCAAAATGGACAGGTTCGTCGAGTCTACGACAGGCAGCGCCTCAAACTCATTGCAGTACTGTCCCAAGGGCATCGTGATGGGTTACTACGACGGTAACACCGTCACCGCCCTCTGGAATTACGCCCAGTACTTCGCCATGAACGACAACTCTTTTGGAACGGTCTTTGGACCGTCCACCCCGGGCGTGCTAAATCTAGTCGCCGGCGACACTGGCGGGGCGCTGTGTGGCAACAGCGCCGTCTATAAGGCACCGGCTGTTTGCAGCCCATCGACCACTCCCGCCCTCGGCTCAACCACGGGCACAGTTGTTGGAGATCCCGACCAGTACTACGACAAGTGCTCCAGTGGAGGCTTCGGCAGCAAGAATACGGCGGCCATGGCCGGCCCCAACGTCGGCGATCTGCTGAATAGCGCAAACGTTACGTGGGGTTGGTTCAACGGCGGTTTCACCAATTGTTCAGCGTCCCACCCCACCATCGCGTATGACAACATGAGAGGCGTTGATCCTTCCACCGATACCGCCACCCAGACCGGTGACTATAGCGCCCATCACGAGGGATTCCAGTACTACGCATCGACCTCCAATCCCAACCACCTGGCTCCGAGTAGCACGGCGCTGATCGGGCAAACCGATCAGGCCAATCACCAGTACGATCTCTCCAGCTTCTGGACAGCAGCCGATGCGGGGAACCTTCCCGCCGTATCCTTCCTCAAGGCGCCCAAGTACCAGGACGGCCACGCCGGTTACTCTGATCCACTGGACGAACAGCAGTTCCTGGTGGACACTATCAACCATTTGATGATGCTTCCCTCCTGGAGCAGCACGGCCATCATCATCAGCTACGACGACTCCGATGGCTGGTACGACCACGTGCCCGGGCCAATCGTGAACCGCTCCAACACGTCACTTGACGTCGGCTGCGGGGGAACCAGTGACGGCGCGCCGGCCCGCTGCGGCTACGGCCCGCGTCTGCCCTACATCGTCATCTCTCCATACGCGCGGACCAACTACGTCGACCACACGCTGATCGACCAGTCGTCTACTCTGCGCTTCATCGAAGACAACTGGTTAGGCTTCCAGCGAATCAACGTGGAATCGTTCGACAACAAAGCCGGATCGATCCAGGCGATGTTCGACTGGACCCGGAAGAGCCCGCAGAACCGGCGATTGCTCCTGAACCCGGTGACGGGCCAGCGGCAGTAAGCGAACTCACCAGACGCTCTTGCAGGCGTCGCCATGTTAAAAGGACGCTCCGATCGGAGCGTCCTTTTAACATGGTCTCGGCCGCTCGACTACAATAGCGGGAATCGCCTGTTGGGAGACTCGATGACGCTTTTTCATGCCATTATCATTGCTCTTTTACAGGGAGTCTCCGAGCTGTTTCCCGTCAGCAGCCTGGGTCATGCCGTTCTACTTCCCAGATTGCTGCATTGGGGAATCAATGAAAAGAGTGACACCTGGCTCTCCTTTCTGGTGGCGCTGCATATCGGCACAGCAGTCGCGCTTCTCGTGTACTTCCGGGATGATTGGGTCTCCGTCGTTATGGCATTCGTGCGAAGCGTGCAGACCGGTCAGATGAGCACGGACAACGATCAAAGACTGGCATGGATGGTTGTGCTTGGAACTATCCCCGCCGGGCTGGTGGGCCTGGCGCTCCAGAATCCACTGCGTACGCTCTTTGGCTCGCCGTACGTGGCGGCCGCCTTCCTGATCGTGAACGGTTTGATTATGTTCACGGGAGAGCGTCTCTTGCAGCGCCAGATGGCCCACCGTGCGGAAACACGCGGTAGCAAGGTACAGCTACAACGCGTGGTCGGCGGGGATGCCGTACCGGCAGAGCCCTCCGGAGCGCATCCGGTTCGTCCGGACACGGGTCGCTATCGCGATATCACAGAGCTCAGCTGGCGCGATGCGGCAATTGTCGGTTTGGCGCAGATTGGTGCTCTAATCCCGGGCATCTCGCGTTCGGGTGTGACCATGGTGGCCGGCCTGGCCGCTGGTCTCACGCATGAGGCGGCCGCTCGCTATACCTTCCTCCTGGCAACGCCAATCATCGCCGCTGCCGGTGTGCTGGAACTTCCTTTGTTGTTCGACAAAAGTGGCCGGTCAGTCCTGGGTGATGCGATTGTGGGCATGATCCTGGCTGGAATCGCCGCGTATCTTGCCGTTCGGTACTTGATGCGCTACTTCGAATTCGGTGGCCTTTATCCGTTCGCGTACTATTGCTGTGCAGCGGGCGCGGTCAGCCTGATCTTGCTTACTATCACGTGATCTGGAGACCTGTATGAATCGATCGACTCTTTTTGCTCTGGGCATCCTCGTGGGAATCG
>DASVZE010000366.1:0-2778 GCA_036391775.1 Chloroflexota bacterium
GATCAGCGGATTCAACCTGGAATCCTGGCAACACTGCGCCATATAGCCGACAGCGAATTTGTTCGCCTGAGCTATACCGAGGCCATCGAAATACTGGAGCGGTCGGGCCGAGAATTCGAATTTTCTGTGTATTGGGGCGCCGACTTGCAGGCCGAGCATGAACGGTACCTGACCGAGCAGGAGTTCAAAAGGCCGGTCATACTGACAGACTATCCGCGAGATATCAAGGCGTTCTACATGAGGCTCAACGATGACAAGCAAACCGTCGCGGCCATGGATGTCCTGGTTCCGGGAGTGGGAGAGATCATCGGCGGGAGCCAGCGCGAAGAACGGCTGGACATCCTCGAACGCCGCATCAGAGAACACGATCTGAGTCCTGATGACTACTGGTGGTATCTGGACTTGCGACGGTACGGAACCGTACCGCACGCCGGCTTTGGACTTGGCCTGGAACGCGTCGTACAGTTCATGACCGGCATGGGAAACATTCGCGACGTAATTCCATTTCCGCGAACACCGCGGAATGTGGATTTCTAGTCGTTTCCTCGTGCGTTGAGATCGTGTCCCACCAACACTCGGATCTGGACTTTGTGCGTGCCCGCCTTGAAGCGTCCGAACAGTCAAATCTGGCTCCTTACGCCACTTTAAGTAGTCGTAGCCGCGGTAGAGAGCGATTTGAGCCCGAGTCGCCGGTGCGCACAGCCTTTCAGCGAGACCGGGATCGCATTGTCCACGCGAATGCCTTTCGGCGACTCCGGGGAAAGACGCAAGTGTTCATCGCTCCCGCCGGTGATCACTATGCGACTCGGTTAAGTCACGTTCTGGAAGTTGCACAGGTAGCACGCTCCATCTGCCGCGCGCTTCAGTTGAACGAGGACCTGGCGGAGGCCATTGCCCTGGCGCACGATCTTGGACATGCGCCCTTCGGACACGCCGGCCAGGAAGCGCTTGACCAGCTCTTGAGTGGCGGCTACCAGCACGATGTGCAAAGTCTCCGAGTTGTTCGATTCCTGGAAAAGTCGGGACGCGGACTCAACCTGACGCTCGAAGTCTTGGATGGTATTCGCACCCACCGCAAGCCCAGACACAATTTGTTGGGCATCACGTCTGAGCCATCCGTCACCCTGGAGGCCGAGGTTGTGAAGATTTCGGATGCAGTCGCATACATTAACCACGACGTGGATGATGCCATTCGAGCGGGCATGATTCGCGCCGCCGATTTGCCGGCAAACTCCCTCAGCGCTCTGGGTGAGAGCCGATCGGAGCGAATCAACTCAGCCGTTTGCGACATCGTTCGCCGTAGTTACGGTCAGCACCAGGTCAGCATCAGTGACGAGGTACTGGCCGCACTGAATTCTCTGCGCGAATTCCTCTTCCAACGTGTCTACACCGATCGGGATGTCAAGCGTGAAGCCGAGCGCGCGGCACATGTGGTGTCGGAGCTTTTCCGATACTTCAGTCGCGAGCCCGGCGCGATGCCGGCCGAATTTCAGGAAGATCCGCGAGCAGAGGGAATGGAACGACGCGTGGCAGACTATATCGCTGGAATGACTGACATGTACGCCAGGCAGCTGTTCGAAGACCTGTACGTCCCACGCATGTGGCCCGCTTAAGGTCCTCGCCTGGCGGGAAGCTTGCGGCGCACGCTGTATTCATCCTCAGGTTGAAATGAGTAATGTCTCTGCATCTCACCGAGCAACCCAAGCATGAAGAGCTGAATGCCGCTGACAATGCAGATACCGGAGAGGAAAAGCAAGGGGCCATGGGACTGGAATATGGACTGGCCGGCTACCTTGAGCGCCAGAAGGTAGAGGAAACCGACTCCACCCAGCAGACACAGTAACGTGCCCAGGACGCCAAAGAGCTGAAGCGGACGCTGCATGTACCGTGTTAGAAACAGCACCTTAAGAAAGTCCAGTAGTCCTTTGAAGAGGCGACTTGTGCCGAACTTGGAGCGTCCAAATGTCCTCGGTCGGTGCTGAACCGCCAGCTCTGAGATTCGGTATCCTTTCCAGTACGCCAGGACCGGAATGAACCGGTGAAGCTCCCCGTATAGCTTTAGCTCGTCGAGCACTTCGCGCCGGTATGCCTTAAAGCCACAATTGAAATCGTGCAGTGGTATCCCCGTGAAGCGCCGCACCGTCCAGTTGAATAGTCGTGAAGGCATCGTTTTGGACCATGGGTCATGCCGAATCTGTTTCCAGCCGGACACCAGATCGTTTCCCTGCGCGATGGCGTCCAGAAATCTCGGAAGCTCGGCGGGGTTGTCTTGCAAGTCTCCATCTAAAGTGACGACGACGGCGCCCCGCGACTCACGGAAGCCCGCCAGAAGAGCAGCGCTCTTTCCAAAGTTGCGGCGTAAGGCGATCACTCCCACACGTGGATCTTGCTCGTGCAGTGTGTTCAGCCGTTCAACCGTTCCATCGCTGCTGCCATCGTCAACAAATACAACCTCAAAAGACGTCGACATAGTACCGAGTGACGTCATGAGCTCGTTGTAGAGCTCAGTAACGCTGTCCACTTCGTCATAAACAGGAACGACGATCGAAATATCCGGGACTTCTATATCGGCGCTCTGCGGAACGATGGAAATCGCATCAGTTGAGGTCGATAGGCTCATCGCGGCTGGTGCGCTCCACGATGCATCTCAGAATTGAGCCATCCCCATGCTCGTCCGGCCATCCATACTGATCCGGCTGCCAGCAGAACCGTCACATAGGCGCCGGCTACGTCCAGTAACCAATGGTTGCCCGATATGATGACGGCTGCTCCCATCAG
>DASVZE010000367.1:0-3217 GCA_036391775.1 Chloroflexota bacterium
GCTCAGTCCTGCTTTGCAGACGCCTGGTTCGGCCGCGCTCAGATCGATGCCGTCTTCGATGACAGGCAGCCTGGCCGTATCTTCGTCGACGACCCCGACCACGCCAGCGCTGCCCTCCTGTGCCGCACCTACGGTTACTTCGTGGGCTAGGAGCATCTCGAGGTGGGAAAGCATGGAGTGAAGCCGTTCGTACTCGCCTTCCTCGTGCCGGTAATCGGAATTCTCTCTTCCCCGGCAGCTGCCTCGGCGCCACTGGCAACTCTTCTCATTCACCGGTCCGATCTGCGGTCGGGCTACACGCGCAATCTGGCGCCGGGGTACACGCGCATACTGAACGATGCCAACTGGAATCCCGCGAATCGGCAGCTTGCTCTCCACGGCTACCTCGGTTCGTACGAGGGTCAGTTCGACGTGCTGGGCGCATCCCGTATTGCTCTCGCCAGGGTGCAGGAAGAGGGCGATCGATATCGGAGCCCGACAGGGGCGCATTGGGGCTACCTGGGAACCGTCAACCACAGCTACCCACAAGTGCACCACATCACCTTGCCGCGTGTAGGAGACGAATCCATTACTTTCCATCTAGTGCTGCCCCAGCCGCCCGGTCATGAGACTCTTATCGTCTTCCGCCAGGGGAACTATATGGTCTGGATTGCCGGCGCGGGCACCGCCGACCGGTCGGCCGCTGTTCTGGTGATGGCACGGCTGATCGACCAACGCATACGAACCCAGGGGTAGTTCTTATCTAGGAGCGTATCGTGGCAACGTCCGTTCAAATCGTTATCGATTGTGCCGATCCCGAAAGCCTCGCTAGTTTCTGGGCGGAGGCGCTGGGGTATAAGGTTCAGGACCCTCCACCCGGCTACACTCGCTGGGAGGACTGGCTGCGCGAACATGGAATCCCCGAAGAGCGCTGGAACGCTGCGAGCGCTGTGGTCGATCCCGACGGCAAAGGCCCGCGTTTCTTCTTTCAGCGCGTCCCTGAGCAGAAGACAGCAAAGAATCGCATGCACGTCGACCTCAACGTCTCGAAGAAGCGCGAGGTGGGGGAGGAGGAGGGGCGCCGGCGGGTCGATTCCGAGGTAGACCGTCTAGTGAGTCTGGGTGCAACCAGAGTAGGCGCCAACGATCAGCATGGCGAGTACTGGGTTGTGATGCAGGACCCTGAGGGAAACGAGTTTTGTGTGCAGTGATGGTCGGTATGTCCAGTGACCTTCCTGCCGTATGTTTGTCCCTTGAACTTGACTGTGCGCCGTACACTGACGGAAAGGTGTTGCTCACGGTTGGACATTTATTGCGGAAGGGAGTCGTGTGACCATCACCGGGCCGTCTGCCGGAGTCGACGTCGATCCCATCATCCTGCAGATCGTGGAGGGGACGCTTGCCTCCATCGAGGCTGAGGTCGAGGCTGCCATCGAGCGTACCGCTCGCTCGCCCATGATTCGCGATCAGCATGACTATCGCGCCGGCCTGCACGACCGACAGTGCCGTAAGCTCACCGGGCGCTCCTACTCGGCCATGGTCCAGCCCGTTGTGCGTGATTTTCCCATCGAGACGATGCAGGAGGGCGACGTCTACTTTCACAATGACGTCTATCTCTCCGAGGGAAGCGTAGGCCACCTGCCGGATGCTGTCTCCACCGTCCCGGTCTTCTTCCAGGGAGAGGTGGTCGCTTTTGTGCAGGCTTTTGGGCATCACGACGACATCGGCGGCGCCGTTCCGGGCAGCATGCCGGCCCACGCCACCAGCATCTTCCAGGAAGGCCTGATGGTGCCGCCTATCAAGCTCTACCACGCCGGCACACTGAATGAGGATGCTTACAGAATCATCTTCCGCAACACCCGCCTGCCGCACAGTATTCAGGGTGACATCGACGGAGAGATCGCCGCCTGCCGCATGGGCGCCCAGCGCATGACCGAGCTCTTCGAGAGATACGGACGCGAGACGGTGGAGGCCTGCTTCGAGGCCATCCTGCGGCGCTGTGCCGACACGTACCGGCGCGAGATTCTGCCCAAGATCCCGGACGGCACCTATGTCTGGGAGGACTACATCGAGCACGACGGAATCGATCCGCCCAAGCTCCATCAGATCCGCATGACCATGACCAAGACACTGGAAAAGATCGTCCTGGATCTTCGCGGTACCCACCCTCAGACCAAAGGGCCCATCAACTGGCCCGGTAACTACTGTGAGGGGCGTTTCCTCAAGAAGTGGATCGCCGTGATCTTGCGCAATCTAGCCGACACCCCGGAGCGAGCCGCCGAGCTGGACGTCAACGAGGGCATCTGCGACATCCTGGAGATCATCTTCCCGGATGAGCCGACCATCGTCAGCCCAAGCTTCCCTGCGCCAACCAACGCCCGCTCCTTTACCATCTTGCGGCTGCTCGGTATCTTTGCCGGTGTTCTGGCGCATGCCGTGGAAGGCCGCATGCCGGCCGATCAGGAGACCATTCGCTATTGGGGCCTGCACGGGTTCGAGCCGGATGGCAACTTCTTTCTGCTACGCGAGGTCCTGGGTGGTGGCTCCGGCGGCCGATACTACGCCGACGGTAGCGACGTGATCCATATCGTGCCGGACTCGAAGAACCTCCCAGCAGAGTTTGCCGAGACGCGCTTCCCCATCCTGATCGACAAGCTCGCTCTGGCGACCGACTCCGGGGGACCCGGAAAGCGCCGTGGCGGCCTGGGCTACGAGAAGGACATTCGGCTGCTGCAGGACATGTTCTTCATCTCGACCGCCGACCGCTCCATCCTGAGCTGCTACGGCGTGAGAGGCGGCAAAGCCGGCTTGCCGTACCGTGCCATCGTCAATCCCTGCACTCCGGATGAACGTCATCTCCCCGGCCTCAACGACGACATTCCCCTGAGGGCCGGTGACGTGATCCGCCTCATGACGACTGGTGGCGGCGGCTGGGGGGATCCGCTGGAGCGTGAAACCGATGCGGTTCTACTCGACGTAATCCAGGGCAAGGTATCGGCCCGGAGCGCTCACGACGACTACGGGGTGGTATTGACCGGTGAGGGCGGCGAGATGGCGATTGACGAAGATGCCACGCGTTCTCTTAGACGACAGATCGCCGCCTCACGTGAAGAACTCGCAATGATCGATCGTGGGTCCGGGTATGAGAGTTTGAGGACCCAGTCGCAGGCAGGGTAGGAAATGGCTCCGTAGCTGTACCGCGCTACTATGAGCTTTTCAATCGAATTCTGCGTTCGAT
>DASVZE010000368.1:0-2275 GCA_036391775.1 Chloroflexota bacterium
ACGCCTCCCATCTTGACGGTCAACGTCCAGCCGTACACGCTGTGGAAGTAGGCGTACCAGCCTGGAATGTGGATCTTGCCGTTGAATGCGCCGGTCAAGGTGAAGGTCGTGATACTTGCATACGCGATGGGCGAGAAGCGATTCAGGACTGCAAGGAAAGCACGATAGCTGCTGTTTGAGTCGAGTCGTGGTTTGAGGGCTCGGATAAGCGCTAGCGAGAAATAGATCTGACCGCCGAGCCAGAAGGCCGTTCCCAGGAGATGGAGCCAATCGACGAACACAGACCCCGAGAGCAAACTACTGCCCGGTAGCGCTGCGATCGCGGCCGATGCCGCGTGCCCGGAGGCAGCAAGCAGGTAGAGATAGATCAGCCCCAGAAATGCCACGATCCACGTGGCATCGGCTCGAGCCACCCGCCGTGAACTCGTGGCCGGAGTAGTCGTATGGCCGTCCTCTCGCTCACCCTCCTGCCTTTGCACAAACATCCAGATCAGTGCGACACAGGCCAGTGCCTCTCGCGCGATCCACAATTTACCGTATTGAGCATCAAAAAGCGCGGACAGTGTGGAGGAGGTGAAGACCGAGCCCCAAGCATTGCCGGCCAGTCCGTACGCCTGGAGAAGGAGCTCGACTCCGCTGGACAATATCAACGCGGCCAGGGACGCTTTCAAAAGCGCCCTACGTCTCAGTTGCTCGCCTTGAACCACCTCCGGCTCGAAACCTTCGGACTTTCCCCCCATGAGATACGCCGAGCACACCGCGGTACCGCCCCATGTGATGGCGGCCAGAAGCTGGATCCAGTGCGCCAGAATAGACGCCATTCCCACTGAATCGGGAAACGACTGCCCGCTTCCTCCTTGCGGCACGCCGGCCAGGGACGGCCCGGGGCCGCGGACCTTGACGCTGAAGAGGTATGAACCGCGCAGAATATGCCCATCCTGTGCTGAGACGGATGTCCACAGCACAAGATAAGAGCCGGGTGGTAGTGGCTTGAGCCCGACCTCCATCTGCCGCGGCTGTCCCGGCACGAGGGTCGCGGTGCCCTCATTCATCACATGTCGGTACCTATCCCACACCACAATGCGAGAGGCTGCTCCATTGAGGTCCTCGCTGAACCACAGGTGCACGATAGCCGGAGATGCGCGTAGAAGCGCATCTGGCGGCGGGTCGGAGCGTTCCAGCAGCGCGTGCGCCAGCGCAATGCCGGGGAAAAGATAGCACAGACACGCGAGCGCGATGGCGCCACCCAGGACGCGACTCAGAGACGGACGAACGCTATTGCCGCAGAATCGGAGCCGCTGACCGATCATCGTGAAAACCACGCATTTACGGTCGCCACCTTTCACATCGTCAATCAGCGCAGCAGCGTCGCGACGCGCGTCCAGTGATGTCCACCGGTGTGACTCACGTAGACGTGGAGTCCCCAGCTTCCCGTGTACACCACATTGGGTGAGGCGGACGCCACCTTGATGGTTGATGCATTGAAATCCCGATCCGGTATTCCGTTGTTTGCCGCCTGCCAGGTTTTGCCGCCGTCATAGCTGGCGTAGAGCCCCTGGCTTCCGACTTCACCAAAGACCTCGTTCGGGTTCGTCGGCGAGACGCCGAGAAACTCAACGCCGATCGGGGCCTTGAACAGTGCTTGCCAGGTGCGCCCGTCGTTCGACGTGCGGAGAACCGCGACTCCTCCTGCCGCGTACGCCACATGCTGCGCGGCCACGATGTTGATGATGGGTTGGTTTGCGCCGTTCCCGGCCAGGGTCCAGGTCCGGCCATCGTCGTGACTGACGTAAATACCGGCGTCTGATCCGGCGTATCCCGTTCCGTCGGTGCTCACCGTAACACTTCGCAGTGACTGCCCTTTTAGGACCCTGGTCCAGTGAGCCGCTCGATCGGTACTGCGATACATGCCGACACCGTAAGCCAGCACCGTGCCGGTTACTGGGTTCACGGCCACGCCGGTAATCGACCCTGTGGGCAAGCCGGGGCCGGGGGCCTCCCAGCGTTTGCCTGCATCCGTCGTTTTGAGAAAGCCGCGCGAGTTCGATACGGCATAGAGGGTGGACTGATGCGCCGGGTCCATGGCCATGGACAGCATCATCAGGTGCGTGAGTGACTGCCACGTCTTGCCGCCATTCACAGACTTGTACAGGTGGTAATGGGTGCCCATGTAAAGGGCATTCGCGTTGTGCGGCGCGATAACGATGGAGTGCACGTGATTGAGCGCCAGGGTGCTTGGCGTCGGCGTGCTGTTGGACGATGCCGCCGACCCGCA
>DASVZE010000369.1:0-4241 GCA_036391775.1 Chloroflexota bacterium
CGGGCGCTTGCTGCGTTTTATAGGTCCGGACATTGGGAAGGGCTGGATCGTTACTCCGAGACGTGCCTGCGCCGCGTATGGAAGGCGCAACGTTTCTCAACATGGATGACCAATACCCTTCACCGTTTCGACCATCACAGCGAGTTCGACCGACATATCCAGCTCGCCGAGCTCGACTATGTGACTAGCTCTCGCTTCGCCGCGCAGAGTTTTGCCGAGAATTACGTGGGACTGCCCATGGACTGACACTACCGCCTGACGGGATGGCCAGCGGCCAAGATGTGATTCCTGGATTTTTGGAGGGGAAAGGGCCATGACAGTAGCTGAACCCACAACCAGAACTCTTCGAGCCGACGTGGTCGGCAGTCTACTGCGGCCGGATGTGCTCAAGCACGCCCGCGATGAACTGGACCAGGGGATACTTCACCCGGCAGCCTTCAAACGGATTGAAGATGAAGCGGTGGATGGTGCCATTCAGCTCCAGGAGGCACTCGGGCTCGACGTGATCACAGACGGAGAACTACGACGCTATGCTTTTTACGGCCACTTTGTGGAAGCCATGGAAGGTTTCGACGCGGAAGGCGGGTGGGGAGTTCGATTTCGTGACGACTCCGGTGACGAGCTTCTTCTGAGAAGGCCGGTTGTGGTCGAGCCTCTGCGCTGGCGCCGCAGTATGTGCTCCGAGGAGTGGACGTATCTGCGGGCGCGCGCTACTCGATTGGGGAAGGTAACGATTATCAGTGCCATGCAGGCTGCGGCATACTACGAGCCGGAGCGGTCTGCCGGTGCCTATGCCACGCGGGAGGCCTACCTGGCCGATGTGGTGGCGCTGCTGAGACGTGAGATCGATGAGCTGGCTCGGCTCGGCTGCACCTATGTCCAGCTGGATGGGCCGTCGTACGGCTCGCTGGTGGATGAGCGGATGCGGCAGGGTTTCCGCGATCGCGGGGCCGATCCCGACAGTTTGCTGGACGAGGCTATCGAGCTGGACAACGCTGTCATCGCAGGGTATCCGGATATTACCTTCGCGCTCCATATCTGCCGTGGCAATAACCAGAGTCACTACTACGCCAGCGGCGGCTACGAGCCGATCGCCCGTGTACTGGAACGAACCAACTTCCAGCGCTTCATGCTGGAATACGACACCGACCGCTCTGGAGGATTCGAGCCGCTCCGTCATCTACCGGACGACCGCGTCGCAGTGCTGGGGCTGATCACGACCAAGACCCCCGCGTTGGAGACATCTGGCGACGTCAAGGCACGCCTGACCGAGGCCTCCACCTACGTCCCATTAGAACGTCTGGCGCTCAGTACACAGTGCGGCTTTGCCTCCACCATGGAAGGCAATCGCGTCTCGCTCGAGGACCAGCGTCGGAAGCTGGCGCTGGTGGTGCAGGTTGTTCGAGAAGTGTGGGGTCAGGGCTGATCTCGGCTCGAATGAATCTCGAGACCGTTCAGCCACCTCTCTCACTTCGACGGTATTCTCGTAGTTTAAGAGGATATTCTACGGGGCGAGGTTGTGCGCGATCAGGACCACGGAAGAGCGCGGCCCGACGGTGTAGGTGAGCGTTTCAGCCGGGAGTGGGGCCGGCGGATCAGAGATGTCGTTCGGTGGGGCCAGAGTGGTGTCGAGCAAGCGGTACCAGCTCCCTGCCGGTGGCGCGGTCGGGATCTCGAAAGTCAGCGGCCCCCAATACGCGTTGAGCATCACGTGCACGTGCTCGCCGGCCCCAGGGTTCACAAGCTCGTAGGCGAGACTATGCGAGTCCTGGCTCCAGTCAGGCTGGCCGAGATGTATGCCGTGCCAGCGGATCTCGGTTGCGCCGGGCTGGGCCCAGAAGTGACGATCGCGAAAGATGACGCTCTCCTGGTGAAAGCGAAGCAAGGTGCTGGTAAAGTGCAGCAAGTCGGGGTGGCGCTTCACGTCATTCCAATCGAACCAGCTGATTTGATTGTCCTGGCAGTAGGCATTGTTATTCCCCTGCTGTGATCGGCGGACTTCGTCTCCCATAAGCATCATGGGCCGTCCCTGTGAGAGCAGCAGGATCGTGATGAAATTCCTGATCTGGCGGCGGCGCAGCGCCTCGACATCCGGATCGTCGGTGGGGCCTTCGACGCCGCAGTTCCAGCTGAGGTTGGCATTGTTGCCGTCACGATTATCTTCGCCGTTGGCCAGGTTGTGCTTTCCGTCATAGGACACAAGGTCGTTGAGGGTGAAGCCGTCGTGGGCTGTGACAAAGTTCACACTGCGCAACGGATCTCGGTCAGGCTGCTGGAAAATCTCGGGGCTACCCGCGATCACGTCGGCCAGATCGGATATCGTATTGGGGTCACTCTTGACGAACCGCCGCACCGTGTCACGATAAGGTCCATTCCACACAGCCCAGCGATCGCCGACGAATGTTCCTACCTGATACAGTCCGGCGGCATCCCATGCCTCGGCGATTGTCTTGTTGCCCACCAGAACCGGATCAGAGTCAATGTCCCAGAGGACCGGTGAGGTTGGGGTCGGCTGTCCGTCCTCGTCTCGAGACAGGACAGAAGCCAGGTCGAAGCGAAAACCGTCGACATGCATATGCTCGGTCCAGTAACGCAGGCAATCGACGATCATGCGCCGCGTGATGTGCTCGTTGCCGTTGATGGTGTTGCCGACCCCACTGTCGTTGACATACCGTGCCGGATTCTGCGAATCGAGCAGGTAGTAGGCCGCGTTGTCCAGGCCGCGTAGTGAGAGAGTCGGGCCGTTCTCATCATCTTCCGCCGTGTGGTTAAAGACGACGTCGAGGATGACCTCGATGCCGGCACGGTGGAGTGCTTTGACCATATCCCGAAACTCGTGAACGGGCCCAAGCGGGTCACGCCGGGAGCTGTATGGCCGGTGAGGTGCGAACCATGCCATGGGTTCATATCCCCAATAGTTCGGGTGGGGAGGAGGAGCTGATTGGGTATCGAACTGCTGGACGGGCATGAGCTCGACGACGCTGATGCCAAGGGACTGGAGGTAGTTGATCTTCGCCACGAGGCCGGCAAAAGTGCCGCGCTCCTCCGGAGGAAGCTCCGCGCTCGGATCACGCGTGAACCCACGCACATGCATCTCGTAGATCGCCGCGTCCTTCAAATCGCGTTTGAGTGGGGTGTCGCCTTCCCAGTCGTACGCCGCCGGGTCGACGACAACGCTTTTTATGGCGGTAGCCACGTTGTCTTTCCCGTAACGGGTGGCCGAAGCTCGCTGGTACAGGTCGTCCACGACGGCCAGGGCGTACGGATCGATCAAGACTTTTGAAGGATCGTAGCGGTAGCCGACGTCCGGGGCATATGGTCCATCCACACGATATCCGTAGAGCTGCCCGGCTTTCAGACCCGGGAGGTAGATGTGCCAGTAGTAGACGGTGCGGTTGACCTCCGGGTCGAGGCTGATTGTTCGGGCAGGAATCGTATCCTCTGGGTGATCAAACAGCAGCAGCTCGACACTCGTTGCATGGTGGGCGAAGAGACTGAAGTTCACACCATCTATGCCGACGCTTGCCCCAAGGGGATGTGATCGTCCGGCAAATGTGGCGGACACGGTACCGGTCTCCTCAGTCACTGCCGGCGGATCCCTTCCCACGGCTCTGAGCCCCAGGCTCACCAGCAGCGTCGTGGCCGGCAGGAGAGAGGCGCTCTCCTTGTTCTTGAATGAGGTTCGCAATAAGGCCCGTCCAGCCCGTCTGGTGGCTGGCGCCGATACCGGCGCCGTCATCGCCATGAAAGTACTCGTTAAACTGGATGTAATCGTGCCAGTGAGGATCGCGCTGGAAAAGCTCATTGTCGCCGTGGAAGGCGCGGTTGCCGTTCGCGTCACGTGTGAAGATGCGAATGAGCCGGTTTGAAAGCTCATCCGCCACTTGCTCTAACGTCATGACGCTGTTCGAGCCGGTTGGGCACTCCACAGTAAGATCGTCGCCCCAATACTCATGGAAGCGGCGCAGCGCGTCGATCAACATGTAGTTCATCGGGAACCAGATCGGACCCCGCCAATTGGAGTTGCCGCCAAACATTCCGCTGTGTGACTCGGCCGGCTCGTAGTGCACCGTGAGCGTCGTGCCCTCGAACTCCAGAACATACGGATGGTCGAAATGGTATTTGCTGAGCGATCGGATGCCATAGTCGCTCAAGAACTCGTCCGGATCGAGCATACGTCGGAGTATGGCCCTCAGCTGCTCTTCTCCAACCAATGACAGGAGGTATCGCTGCCCTCCGCT
>DASVZE010000370.1:0-1708 GCA_036391775.1 Chloroflexota bacterium
AGGTAAAGAGCAAAGTGCGAATACGGGCGCCGCACGGCACACCGCCGTAGTAGCGCATAGGGTGAAGCAGGATACGTCCGTTCTTAAACGAAGCGACCTGGTATGGGCCGTCCGTGGGATATCCCCCGGTTTCGAAGGTGAAGGACGGTACCGTGTAGATCTGGAGAGCGGCAGCGTGTGCGCTGTGGGTCCATGCGCCGCGCCACACCGGCGGCCAGAGATTCGGCAGGATGCCTGGAATCGGCTGTGAGACGGCATGGCGGAGGCGAAGAATAGCCGTGTTTCGGTTAGGAAGGTCGATGCCGGAGATGGCGTCA
The DNA here is from genome assembly GCA_036391775.1 of Chloroflexota bacterium. Lineage (GTDB taxonomy): Bacteria > Chloroflexota > UBA5177 > UBA5177 > UBA5177 > DASVZE01. Next base: position 318 of record DASVZE010000370.1, read on the forward strand.
CAGCTTCCCAGGCAGTCTGGCCCGGACGAGCGGTCCATGCCTACCTGCCAGCCAAACCGAATGTCCGCGGAGGTGATAGGGGAGCCGTTCGACCAGCGGAGGCCGCTCTTGAGATGAATGGTCACGGTACGTCCGCCATCGCGGACACCGCCGTTTCTGACCGTGGGAATCGACGCGGCCATTTGTGGCACGACTCGCCCGCTGCTGCTGTAGGTAAAGAGATGGTCAAATAGGGCAGCCGCAACTTCCGAGGTAATGAGCTGGCTGCTCTGGAACGGATTAAGCGTATCCGGCGACTGCCAGTCGGAGACGGTGACCGTACCTTGGGCTTTGCTGCCGGGAGAGCAGAATGCCAGGGCGGTGTTCCGCTGAGTGGCGGCGCCGGCTGGAATGCCTCCCCCCAACACTATGACGGAAAGGGCGCCGGCTAGGACGAGGAGAAAGAGCGCGTAACGCGCGCGAGCAAGCGAGGTCATGGAACACCATATCAGCCCCCCGTGCCGAGGCGCACTTTATGATCATGCCGGTGCGAATGTGCCTCCATCTGCTTCATCTCACAGTACAGATGATTCGATTCGCAGCCGGCGCACTCTAACTGGATCGTCGTGTGGCCGATCCGATACCGCTCCCGCAGCATACTGTCCAATCTCCCCAGCAGCCGGTCGCGCTCACTCAGGAGACCATCCTCAACCTGGATATGAGCCGTAAGACAACACATGCCGCCGGCCAGGGACCATACATGCAGATCGTGAACATCCTGGATGCCTGGTTCTCGTACCATGTCCCGGACCAGCTGCGCCACATTGAGGTTCCTCGGCGTGCTTTCCATCAGGATGTCGAACGTTTCGCGCACGATATCCCAGGCACCTTTGGCGATGAGCGCCGCGATAAAGAGCGAGATTAGAGGATCGGCCTGATACCAGTGGGTCAATAGAATGACAAGACCCCCGACGACGACACCTGCAGACGCTCCGACATCCCCAAACACGTGAAGCCTCGCGGCGCGCACGTTGATGTTCTCGTTGCCTTCCTGGCGTAGACTGAAGCCGATGTACAGGTTGACCACAATGCCCACGGAAGCCGCGACAAACATCAGCCAGGGAGTGACCTCTTGCGGGTGCTGGAAGCGCCGTAACGCCTCATACGCGATCGCCAGCACGATAAGGATAAGAGCCGCGGCATTGATCAGGGCCGCGAGGATGCCGGTTCGATGGTAACCGTATGTCCTGGTGGCGTCCGCCGGACGCTCGGCCTGAAATGTTGCGAACCAGGCGAGTCCCAGGGCAAAGATGTCGGTAAAGACATGACCCGCATCGGAGAGCAAAGCAAGCGAATGAGAGAGGATTGCGCCTGCCAGCTCTACCAGAAGAATCACGGCGGTCAGCGCAAAG
>DASVZE010000371.1:0-7199 GCA_036391775.1 Chloroflexota bacterium
GAGTGGATACATTACAAAGGATGGCGGGCAGTCGATCACACTGTCCCCCGGCTCCAGAAAGAGACGGAGCAAGAGATCCAGCATCTCGTCCCCTCCCGCACTGCATACGACGTTTGGTGGTTCAACTCCCAGATACGCCGCAAGCTCCTGCCGCAGCTCGGTACAGTCGGCGTCCGGGTAACGCTCCGGACGGCATCGCGCCAGTGCCTCGGCGACGAGCGGCGAGGGACCGTATGGATTCTCGTTGGCATCGAGCTTCACGATTGGACGGCCAATCTCACACTCGATGCTTTCCAACGGGAGTGGCGGAGGGTACGGCTCCAGCGCAACCAGGTCTCGCCGCATCAAATCGCGAATGGATCTCATGGGTCGCCGCTGAACCGGTTCTCGACCGCGCGCGCGTGCCCCTCGAGGCTCTCTTCTCGCGCCAGCACGCGGACTGTCTCACTCAATGCCTGCAAGCCATCCCTCGAAAGCTCCTGACACTGCATGAGACGGCCGAAGCTCTCCACCGAGACCGGGCCGGCAGTGCGAGCATAGAGCGAGGTGGGAAGAACATGGTTTGTTCCGGTGGCATAGTCACCGGCCGCGTTGGGAGAGTACGGCCCCAGGAAAACAGAGCCGGCATGACGGATCCGTGCCAGAACCTCACGCGGGTTTCTTGTCATGATCTCGAGATGTTCCGGCGCGTAATCGTTCGCCAGGTCTACCGCATCACGCAGTGAATCCACAACCACCGCAAGGCTGGACGACTGAATCGCGGTTCGAGCAATCTCCTTGCGAGGAAGCGAATTACACTGCCGTTCCACCTCATCCGCGACCCTGCGCGCCAGCTCTGACGACACAGTTATCAATGCGGCCGAGGAATCAGGGCCATGCTCGGCGTTGGACAGCAGATCGGCTGCCACCCATCCCGGCTCAGCGCTGTCATCCGCGATGATGAGCAGCTCTGAGGGCCCGGCCGGCACGTCGAGCGCCACGTCGGGAAACGCCAGGAGCTTGGCCGCCGTGACGTACGCGTTGCCCGCCCCAAAGACTTTGTCGACGCGCGGAACCGATTCAGTGCCGTAGGTCATGGCAGCGATGGCCTGTGCACCTCCGACCTTGAACACACGATGAATGCCGGCCAGGCGGGCAGCCGCTAACGTTGCGGGTGGGATAGTGCCGTCCTTCGCGGGCGGGGTGCAAAGGACAATTTCGGGACAGCCGGCCAGAGCGGCCGGTACACCGAGCATGACCACGGAAGAGGGATACGGCCCGCGCCCCCCGGGCACATACAGGCCCACGCGCTCGATTGGCCGCCATTCGCGCCAGGCGCAAACGCCCGGCGCCGTTTCCACCGGCTCATCAGCCGGTATCTGCACGCGATGGAAGGCGCGCACATGCGCAATCGCTACCTGCAGCGCATGGTAAACGGCCGGTCCGACGGACGCCTGAGCCGCCTCGAATTCGTCCTCCGATACTTCGATTCGCTGTAGATCTGCACCATCCAGATCTCTGGTATAGCGCAATAGCGCAGCGTCCCCCTCTTCTCGCACAGTCTCCATGATCGAGCGGGCAACCGGCATTATCTGGTCGAGCGACCGGCGCCGTTCAAAGAGAACGGCGCGGTCCTGTGAGCTCAGGCTATGTTGCTGGACAACGCGGAGAACATGCATCGGCGGTTGGGTCCTGGTATGGCCATCGTACTGGTGCAGCAGAGATCGCTCCAAAGACCGGCATGTCGTCAGTCGACTGACCGTGATGATGCACGAATTATCGAACCTACTTCTAATGCGTGACAATGAGGAAACATAGGCGTATACTGAGTGCCAGCCGGAGGATGCGCCATCCGGCCGGCGGCCGATCAAAGGAACAGAATATATGGTTCGGGGGGAGACGCTCTCCGTGCAATTTGGTTTCTGCACGGGGGGCACACATAGTAGTGCGAATCCAACGGGCCGCGTGCTCGAATTACGGGAGCCGGACGTGGCCCGATTCGCTCGTGGCCTGTTTGCTGTAATCGACGCGAGTGATGAGGCGAGGGCTCACGCCCATGAAGTCCTCCAACGGTCCTTCAGGAGGCAGAGCGCGCCCGTCGTGCCGGCGGGCCAGGAAGAGCGCTATGTGGCTGGCGTTCTTGAAAGTCTTTCCGCTGTGGGATTGGGCCGTGGCCGGCAATCAGTTATCATCGCCGTCTGGATTGGCCGCGATATGCTACTGGGCTCTTTGGGATCGAGCCGCGCCTATCTCAGCCGCGGAGATGGAAACGGAATAACGGACATCACCCACACCATGTCCGCCATCGAGAGTTCGGATGCGCGGCTGATGAGACTGCACCCTCAGACCGACGATACTCTTGTGCTGGCAGGTGGTGGACTATCGGCAGGTATCAGTCTGCATGACTTGCAGCAGACGGTTCTTTACTCTCCGGACGGACTCTCACTGCGAGATCAGGCTGCCTGGCTGGTCAATGTAGCCAGTGCGCGCAGCGGTCTGGGGGCAAGCGTGGCCATTGTGAGATTTTCGGCCGCTCCGTCCCTCCGCAGCGCCTTTCGGCGAGCCGGCCATTCCAGCAAGTGGCGTGTCACAGGAATACTGACTGCTGCGCTCGTGACTGCTACCGGACTGGCCAGCGCAGGTCTCGTTCTAACGTCCGTGCTGGCACAGAGCACCCCCGGGAAAAGAGTGATACCGACGGCAACTCCAGTTGTATTGACCCCGTATCCCGAGCCACAGCTTGTGAAGCCATTGGGCACTCTAGCCTCTTCGCAGACAGGACAGGTCAACTTTTGCTGGCACGATCGAGTTCCGGCGCGGTCAGGACAGCTTGAGATTCAGATCGGATCGTCTCGGATGGAGCCGTCTTTGTCGCCCGCGGCATTTCGCGTCCTGCCCCACGGCCTGCAATGCACGCTTCTGGCGCTTCACAGCGGAAACACCTATCAGTGGCGTGTGAGCATGAGCGCTCCAGGCTACACAGCCCGGTGGACAAAGTGGCAAACGTTTCGCATAGCGGCCGCGCCCAAGCCGCGCCTCCACCCGCAGAGACGCGGTACCCGCATCGGTCGAAAAAACCCTCATCATTCCACCAAGCCGGCAAAGCGCCGCTAATCTCCCATCTTTCTGGTCTCTCTTCCGCCACAGGACGTTGCCGGCAGACTGTTTGCGAGGAGAAGGGAGTCCGGATAGTTCGGTACCGTAGGGGGCAGCGAGTCGGCGGCATGGGTCTTGCACCATGCAAGCTTTACTTGTCGTGAGTGGAATAATGGTCGCACAGACCTTTGAGTCTCAAGTACAGGATGGTACAGGAGGATTTTTGGATGGCACGTAAACCTAAATGGCCGTTGCTGCTGGGGAGCATGGTGGGCGCCGGCCTGGTGTATTTTCTCGATCCCGACAAAGGAACAACCCGCCGCCAGAAACTGGGTCCGGTGGCCGACAGAGTAACGGAGAGCGCCTCCTCCGCCAGCACGATCGGCAGCAAGACGTTTGGCACCGTAAAGGAAACAGTCTCGCGCCGAACTCCCGACAATCCGGACCCGGATGACAATACGCTGCGGGACCGGGTCGAGAGTGAAGTCTTTCGCGATCCAGGCTTTCCCAAGGGTGACGTCAATATCAATGTGGCCGAAGGCATCGTCGAGCTCCGGGGAGAGCTCAAGGATCAAGCATCGATCGATAACCTGGTAAAGCAAGTCAAGGGTATCGACAACGTCCGTGGGGTCCACAACTATTTGCACCTCCCCGGCACTCCGGCGCCGAATAAGGAAGAAGCAATAGAAGCCTCATAAGGACAAGCCAGCCGGCGTGTTCTGAAGTGCAACGCGCCGGTTTTCTTTCCCCATAGAACCCGAGACAGCACTCCTTGGTGTGGGATCTGCCCTGAGTCTGGCGTCCATCGACCTGATCTACTGAAACGGGGTCGGCTTCGATTTGTGTACCTACTCGATGCGCTGGCTGAGATCGGAGTGGTCGGTATCTGGGTAATGAGATGGAAAAGGCGAGCACACGAAAGGGCCGGATCCGAAAGGTCTGGCAGCCGCTGTCAGGAACCACACGGAACCCGGACGGTTGCACGGGTACCCGTCTTCTGTAACGCAATCGCAACTGCCAGCCGTTCATGTATTACCCGCGCATCTGATATCAATACAGTGTCATGGGACGGTGCAGCCGCGACCACGGTTATCGTGCCCTGAGTAGCTGTTTGGAGGAAGCAATGAGGCGAAGGACAAAGTCAGTTGTCCAGCTGGCAATCGCGGCGGTGGTGGCGATCGCCATGATGGGTGCCTTTGTCGCAGTTGGGGGCGTGAGCGGAAGCCACAGCCAGATTGTGCTGGCAAAAGGCGGTAAAGGTACGGGTCCGGGTGGCACGAAGCCGGGCTGGGGTTGTGGTGACACGAACCATACGCACACAGGACCTCCCGGCAATCCCAGCATGACCAGCCCCTGCGGATCTGCCACGGGAACCGGGACAGGGACCGGCACAACGACTGCCACGACCACGACCGGGACGACCACAGGCGGGGTTGGGACACGGCCTGGTTGGGGGTGCGGCGACCAGAACCACACGCACACTGGTCCTCCCGGTAATCAAAGCATGACCAGCCCGTGCGGCACGGCCACTGACACGACGACCGCTACCACGACGGACACCACAACCACCGATACGACGACCGCTACCGGCACCGCGACGGTGCACACAACCAAGAAGCACAAAACGAAAAAGCACAAGACCAAAAAGCACACCAAAACCAAACATCACTAAGTGGATTAAGGCGGCCTGCGGACCAGTGTTCAACAAAAAAGAGGCCTCCCAACACGGGAGGCCTCTTTTTTGTTGCGGGATGGTGCTTTATGACGTGTGCGGCTGATTGACCTGACCACGCCACGCACCCGTGGGCGCTCCGCGCTCCTCGATAAAGGCCTTGAATCGCTCCAGGTCACCCTGGACATGCCGGTCGTCGACGCCTAACGTGCTACCAACGTGCTGCGCGATACCCTCCGGCTCCCACTCCATTTGAACGGTCACCCGGGTCTGATCCTCGCCCAGGCGATGGAATGTCACAACACCGGCGTTTGTCTTGCCGTCGGTGCTGCGCCAGGCAACACGTTCGTCAGGATTCTGCTCGGTGATGACGGCATCCCACTCTTCCACATTGCCGCCAACCTTGGCACGCCAATGTAGGTTCTTGTCGTCAAGCTGCTGGACCTGTTCCACGCCCTCCATAAACTCCGGGAAGGATTCGAACTGGGTCCACTGATCGTATGCCGTCCGAACCGGCACATTAACGTCAACTGATTTGGTGATACTGGACATGGTGGCCTCCTGTGTCAACTTGAGTCAGAGCGAACTGCTCTCCCTCGCCAACTGCTGTGCAATCTCTGTGCCGACTCAGTAATTCTGGGGCGATGGGGCGTTGCTCTCTAACACAGTGGGGCAAGATACGGGCCGCGGATAAGAACAGCTATGCCGAATCGGCCTCTGAGCTGTCCATGGGCAACCACACGGTAAAGCAGGCTCCCCGGCCCTCATGGCTGTCCGCCGTGACCGAGCCGCCATGCTGCTCGACGATATGCCGCACACTCGCCAGGCCTATTCCTGTACCGGCAATATGGTGAGTGACATTTCCACCACGCCGGTAGCGCTCAAAGATATACGGCAAGTCAGCTGCCGGGATACCAAGACCCTGATCCCGTACCGTCAGCAGGGCAGCCGGCCCATCCGGTGTTTCTTTTGGTTTTACCTCCAGCAGGACGGTGCCACCGTCCGGACTGTACTTAACCGCATTGGACAGCAGATTCCACAGCACCCGTTCGATTCGGCGCGCATCCCACTGACCGACCATCTCTGCCGCTTCACTTTGCACCTCGATCGTGTGGCGTGGCGCGCTCAGCTGCTGTTCTTCGGCAATGCGGCGCGATAACGCCACCAGATCTACCGGCTCACGCAAGAGCGAGAGTGGCCGCCCGGCACGAATGTTCGCGGCATCCACTAGATCACCAATCATCGCCTCCATTCTGATGGTCGTCGATTCGAGTTGGTTCAGTCCGGGAAGCAGTTTCTGCACTCCCTCTCCTCCTTGCCGGGAGACACGCCGTTGCAGGAGCTGAGTCTGCGCGCGCAGTGTGGCAAGGGGATTCTTGAGGTCGTGTGAGACCGATGAGATGAACTCGTCACGAGCGCGATTCGCTTCCTCCAGCTGTGTGTAGAGACGCGAGTTGTCGACCGCAATGGCTGCACGCCGGGCCAGATCCTCGGCCATCTGCAGATCCGCCGTCCCGTAATGCCTTCCCGACTCTGCGGCTACGTATGTTATTGCTCCGAGAGTACGGCCGCGTGCCAGCAGCGGGACGATCATGGCTGACGTGAAGCCCAGGTCACGCAAGATCGCCAGAATCTCATCGTTGGTGGCTCCGGCCACCAGCATCTCATCTGTTATCTCCGGAGTGATCTCCGGCTTACCCGTGCGCAACACCTCCGCCACACCACTAGCTGTGTTTGGGTCAAACGGATAGCGGCGTCCAAGCTCTTCAGCCAGCGCCACTTTCTCCGGATCAACATGGGTGGTGGCCAGTGGCAGGACCGAGCCATCATCTTCCACGATGTGGACCGCGCACCAGTCGGCGAGCCGTGGAACAACAAGCTCCGCAACGTTACGGAGCGTTATCTGATAATCGAGTGAGCTGGTCAGCACTCTGCTTGCATCGGCCAGAAACGCAAAGTAATCCTGAGTGACTTCCGCCTGGGCGCGCGCCTGCTGTTCAGCGGTAAAGAGCTGCACGTCGTTGACCGAAGCACTCACGATGACGTTGAAGGTGGTCAGAGCCTCGACCATTTCCTCGCGCAGGGGCGCTCGGGAGAAAAGAGACATCACGCCGAGTAGGGTATCGGCCATGATAAGCGGGAAGATCGCCACTGCCTCGATCCGCTCGCGGGAGACCCACTCCTGATCGAATTCCGGGTCGTTTTCCAGACCGTTGCGGATGTAGGGCTCTCGGGCCCGTACCACCGAGCCCAGCTTATACGGAGTGGTAGCAACGTCGATTTGCTCTCCTCGGCTGACGGGCGTCTCTATCGAGCCCCCACTTGCCTCGAGAGTCAGGACGTTGGCATGCGCATCGTACATCCAGATCCGCGCCAGCGCGGCCCCAAAGTCCTTGACCAGCGCCGCGACCACTGTTTCAAGAACGTGCTCCAGATCAAGATTCGAAGCGAC
>DASVZE010000372.1:0-2664 GCA_036391775.1 Chloroflexota bacterium
CGGGTAGTGTACCCCGCCGGCCCTTTGCAACGAGCGTGTTACTGTCGTATTCCCTTTCCAACTTCGCCCTGCCTCCACCATATGTTCAAGATCACGTGAAGGCACGTACCCGACGAGATCTGCTCAGTTTGTAAACAGACCAACATGCGGAACCCTATCGTTCTCATCATCACAGGTCATCCCGCCACCGGTAAGACCACCCTGGGCGTACGGCTGGCTGCCGACCTGTCGCTGCCCTTTTTCAGCAAGGATGGCGTCAAGGAGTCGCTCTTCGATACCCTGGGCTGGCTCGATCGCGCGTGGTCGAAACGGCTGGGCCACGCCACCTACGGCATCCTCTATTACATCGCCGAGACAATGCTGGCTGCCGGTGCATCGTTTGCCGTGGAAAGCAACTTTGATCCTGTCACGGCAAACGTTGAGTTTCTCCGTCTCAAAACGTTGTATCCGTTTCGTCCGGTCCAGGTCCTGTGCCGGGCAGATGGCTCCGTGCTGCTGGAGCGCTTCCGGCAGCGTGATCTGGTAGGTGAGCGGCACCCCGGACACGTCGACCAAACGACCATGGATGAGCTGAACGGACGGATCCTGGGGGGAGATCTAGCCGCTCTCTCCGTTGGTGGACCGGTGATCAGGGTGGATACAACCGACCTGACAGCGCTCGATTACACCCTGGTGCTGGAACGGGTGCGGCAGGCAATCGATTCGCACGAGTCCGCGGTCCCATGAGTGATCGATGGGAGCCGCAGCACGCAGCTCGCGCCTTCATGGATGACCACTTTCCCACCGCCCTCTGTGCCTTCATGACAAGCAGCGTCCTGCGCGGAGAGGGCACCGCAACCTCCGATCTCGACCTGGTGATTGTGGCGGACGAGCCCGACCTTCCCTATCGCGAGTCGTTTCACGAGCTGGGCTGGCCCATCGAGACCTTCGTCCATAGCCGGCAGTCGCTTCTCGCCTACTTCATCAGCGACGCCAGGCGGCGCCGACCGTCACTTCCGGCGATGTGCGCGGAGGGGGTGGTGCTGGCCGATTCCGCCGGCATCGCCGCCGAGCTGCAAAGGCATGCGCGTGACTTGCTGGAGCGTGGACCCGAACCACTCACCCCCGCCGAAATTGCGTCTGCGCGCTACGGCGTCACCGACCTGCTGGACGATTTTGTCGGCTGCACCTCCCGAGAGGAAGGTGTCTTTATCGCTCATGACCTGGGCGCCGCCTCGGCCGACCTGATCCTGAGCCTCAACAGATGCTGGCTCGGCACGGGTAAATGGCTGCACCGCGCTCTGCGCCGCCACGACCCCACTCTGGCGCAAGAGCTGGCCGGCGCTCTTCTGGTTTACGCGCGGAGCGGCGACAAGAACCCGCTCATCGCCTTTGCCGAGCGGGCACTGGCGCCTGCCGGCGGACGTCTGTTCGAGAGCTACCGTGCCAAAGGGCCGCCCTAGCCACAGTAAACTCCCTGTACATTCGGGCAGTGTCGCTGCTCGACCTTCGTCCGATGTGGCCGAACCGGCAACGCCGTTACGATGGTAATGTTCATGTTTTTACGATCCACCCTCAACTCCACCGGCGGGACGCTGCGTGGCGCTTCCCGAGTCTTTGCCCTTGTCTGGGGCGCCAGCCGGGGCCTGACCGCTCTGCTCTTCGCCGCTACCGTTCTGGCGGGCTTGATACCGGCTGCTCAAGCGTATGCCGCCAAACTCCTGATCAACGCCGTGGTCCAAGCCATTCTGATCCACACGGGTCACCGTCCGGACCATATCGTCCTCACCATCCCTCTCCTGTGGGGCGTGGTGCGTACGCCCCTGCTGACGGCTACTGGAGCGGTGATCCTCCTGGCAGCCGTCCAGTTCGCCATTGCCGCTATCAGCTCGCTCCTGCAGACGGCGAGCAATATTAGCCAGCAGCTTCTGCAGGAGCGGGTGAGCAACCACGTTCAGCTGCTTATCATGGAGCACGCCGCCGGTCTCGATCTTTCCTTCTTCGAAGACGCGCACTCCTATGACGTCCTGCAGCAGGCGCAGCGCGAGGCGACCTCGCGGCCGGTGATGATGGTGTCGGGCACCTTTGGTCTCTTACGAACCCTCCTCACATTTCTGACCATGATCGCCCTGCTGATCGGTCTGAGTCCCTGGCTGGCGCTGATCGCCTTGCTGGCGCCGGTTCCTTCTTTCATTGCCGATGCGCGCTACGGCTGGCGCGGCTATGCCATTGCGCGCCGCAATTCGCCCACACGGCGCCGCATGCTCTATCTGCTCACCTTGCTCACAACCGACACCTACGCCAAAGAAGTCAAGCTCTTCACTCTGGGCAGCCACTTCGTGGAGCGGTTCCGCTCTCTTGCCTCCGGTTATTACGCCGACCAGCGCTCCAACATCACGCGTCGCTACCTGGTCGGTTATGCCTGGGGAAGCTTGAGTACGCTGGTCAGCTCCGGCACCTATCTGTACGTGGCGCTGCAGGCCGTGGCCGGGCGGCTCAGCCTGGGCGATCTCACCCTGTTCACTCAGGCGGCTACTTCCGTGCAAAGCTCCTTCCAGAGCATTTTGAGTGGCCTGAGCAGTATGTACGAGCACAATCTCTACCTCAGCTCGCTCTTCGAGTTGCTGGAACGCGAGCCGAGCATCAAACGGCCGGACCACCCAACACCTGTTCCGCGTCCTCTCC
>DASVZE010000373.1:0-1654 GCA_036391775.1 Chloroflexota bacterium
TTGCACCGACCAGGAGAAGAATGTGTATTGTGTGTTGAGCTCGACGATCTCTTCGGACGATAATTCTTTCTTCTGGACTACACTGGCCATATATCACCTCATCGTAATGAGAAATCGGGAGTCGAGCCCCGCCAAGGGCGCCGGAAAGCCTAATGTCTCTTCACCTGCTTTACGATGTCCGCGTAGACGTTCAGCGTCTCGTCGATGTCATTTTCCGAGTGCTCGTAACAGAGGAACCAGGGCTCTCGCGCGTCGTGATCAGGCATTACGCCGCGTTCTATAGCCATCTCCACCAGGCGCAGATAGAGCTCCTTGTTGCTGTCGTTCCAGTCGCGCTGGCATGTCACCCGGCCGACGTCCAACGCGAACGAGAACATGGCGGGATATCCGCTGAACGTCACCTGAAGATCGTTTTCCTCGAAGATCTCACGGAGACCGTTCATGAGGCGTTGGCCGCGCCCTCGGATCGACTCGAGAATCGGCTGGGCCTGGAGGATCTTAAGTGTTGCATAGGCAGCTGCCACGCCGGCCTTGTTGTTGGTATAGGTTCCTCCCTGCGCGACGCCGTGTCCTATGATGGACATGATCTCGTGTCTGCCCCCAAACGCGGCGATTGGATAGCCATTGCCGAGCGCCTTGGCAAAGGTGGCGAGATCCGGCTTGAGTTGATAGTATTCCTGCGCCCCGCCGTTCGCTATGCGAAAGCCCGTCTTGACTTCGTCGAGGATGAACAGCGGTCCATATTCTTTACATTTGCTGGCAATCAATTCGAGAAAACCGGGCTGCGGCTCCACTGCGCCGCAGTTCCCCTGGCATGGCTCCGTGATCACGGCCGCGATCTCTTGACCGTAAGAGCGCATGGTCCGCTCGAACCCCTCGAAGTCGTTGAACGGCATGGTAATGATCAGGTCTCGCATCGACCTGGGGATTCCCGATGAGGCCGGCACTGCGATCGGGTTCCGCCGGTTCCCGTACGCCTCCGACGGTGCATAAGTGGACCACAAGGTATGGTCATGGAAGCCATGATAGTTGCCCTCGAACTTCACGATGATCTCCCGGCCCGTGTACGCTCGAGCGACCCGAATGGCATGCATCGTCGCCTCTGTGCCGGAGCACGCCAGCCTGACCATCTCCATGGCTGGCACCATCTGCCGGATCATTTCGGCGACGCTGATCTCGAGCTCACTCGTCATGGCGAAAAGAACGCCATTGCGAATTTCTTCGACCACCTTGGTATCGACTTCATCGAATGAGTGACCCAGGATGATCGGCCCAAATGCCAGCCTGTAGTCAATGAACCTCCTGCCATCCACGTCCCACAGGTACGCCCCCTTGGCCTTCTCCACGTAGGGCGTGAGCTCGTTCCCCCAATACCGAAAATTCGAGTTGACACCCAACGGCATGACGGTCTGGGCTCGGCGCTGCAGTGCAATGCTTCGCGGTCCAGCCAGGCTCATGATCCATCCTCCTTCGGGCGTACCGTCCGGCCCGGTTGCTTCCGTCTCGTCTGCTTGACAACCCGCTCTGGGACGCGCCACTGATAGACATCCTTGATGACGATGGGCACGATGGATGTAGTGGTCCGGCGTACGCCGGGAATTTTGCGCACCACCTCGGTGACGAAGTGGTAGATCTCCTGGGTGTCCGCCGCGAC
>DASVZE010000374.1:0-1587 GCA_036391775.1 Chloroflexota bacterium
TTTGCCGCCGGCGCGATCGTCGCGGCGATACCGATCGTCGCCCTGTTCCTGCTCGCCCAGCGCTGGCTTGTTTCCGGGTTGGCCTCCGGAGCGGTGAAGGGTTAGCAGAGGACCTTGCTCCTACCTGGGGAGAGTCGCACGGCAGTTGGCGACTCTCCCCCTCCTCGTGCTTCTCTTCGGGCGCGAATGCGCCGCGCATACCCGCGTTCAGCTCTTTCGGAACCGCCTGGGTATGCGGAGCCCCAGGTTCAAGGAGCGGCGCTGCTCCTTCCAGGGATCTCCCTCGTTGTGGTAGCCGAGCTTTTCCCAGAATCCCAGCTGATCAAGCTCCAAAAATTCAACGCGGTTCACCCACTTCGCGCTTTTCCAGAAGTAGACGCCGGGCACCACCAGCCGCAGCGGCCACCCGTGCTCGGGTAGCAACGGCACGCCGTCGTGCATGTGAGCAAACAGCACACCGTCCTCCATGCACGTCTCGAGCGGCAGGTTCGTGCTGTACGGCACCATGCAGCGGAACAGAACAAAGCGGGCCTCCGGCCGGGGCCGCACCATCTCCGCGATGGTGTGAAAGGACACCCCCTCCCACAGGTTGTCGAGCTTGCTCCAGCGTGTGACACAGTGGATGTCGCTCCGCGTCTCCACCTGGGGTAGCCGCAAAAGCTCTTCATAGCTAAGCTCGAGTGGCTGCTCAACCAGCCCCGACACCGTGAAGCGCCAGGTCTCTGGATCAAAGCGGGGCGCGCCGGTGGTCGAGAGCACCGGCCATCGATCGGTTAAAGCCTGCCCGGGGGGAAGGCGTCCCTGCTCACGGGCTATCTGCTCGCGTTCCCTCCGCTCCCGCTGGTTCATGCTCATGCCCGGTTCTCTTCCCGGCCGCGACATACCGTACTCATGGTGCGCTCATTGTACCGGCGCTTCCGGCACCCCGGGTCATGCGATTATCTATACCAGAAGATGCAAGTTCTTTCGCCATGGCGCCTGCCACGACGACTACCTTTTTGAGCTGCTGCGTGATGAGCGGGAGACCTTGCAGGACGCGGTCGGATCCCTCTCAACGACTGTAGCCGACGTATCGCCCCCCAGTTAGGAGGTAGAGAGTCCCTGGATCGTTCGCGGTGGAGGCGCGTAGTACCCGCGTTTGATGTCCGAAGGGTCGTACAAATCCGACGTTTTTCAGTGGCCACGCGTGCCTCGATATCAGCTGCGGTTTGTTCAACGAGACGGACGTACGGCGGTAGGTGTGTCCCCGATAGGTGAGGGCAGCGACGCCGGCAGGGTCGAGCATGCTGATGGAGACGTCCGGAACTCTCACCGACTCGTGGTGCGCCATGATGGCGACCACGATCCCAAGGCCGACGAAAAAAACGGCGCCCAGAATGGTGATAAAAATACAGGCGGCGAGCACAATGCGGCTGATCACAGAAGTAGGGCCTCCTATCCGTGACTACCGTACCGCCCGTCCGTGCGTGGCGCATCCGTGATCTCACGGAGACATGTGACCATTTGCCTCTCCGAGAGAGGAAGCACCCCAACACCGTTTACCGGGGTGTTCGACCGCCCGTCAGAGAGCCAGCACCAGTGCGGCCA
>DASVZE010000375.1:0-2652 GCA_036391775.1 Chloroflexota bacterium
GGCAGACACCGGTTTCGGAACATCGTGCTCCTCCGCGCTTTCTTTCAGTTTGGACTCGAGGATTTTTCTCTGGGATCGCCGGATCTTTGCGGCCGCCATTCGCCGTTTCTCGTCAGGAGTTTCCGCTACGACGCCCGGAACATGCACCGGACGGCCGGCATCGTCCAGGGCGACCATCACGACGTACGCCGACGACGTGTGATGCACCTCTCCGGTCAGCATGTTTTCGGTCTCGACGCGCACACCGACCTCCATTGAAGTCCGGCCAACGTCGTTGACCGACGCTTTTAAGACGAGCATGTCGCCAACATGAACGGGGTATAGGAAGCTCATATAGTCGATTGCCACCGTGGCCACGCGGCTCCGGGCATGACGGATGGCAGAGGCTCCGGCTGCTTCGTCCACCATTTTCATGACAACTCCTCCATGGACGTCACCCCATGGATTCGCGTCGTCTGGCATCATTTGCCGCGCCATGGTAACTTGCGATTCTCTGACGGGCTTCCCGGATTCAGCCCGCTTGCTACCATCGATTGCCATATCATGACCTCTCGCACAATCCTACTTGGTAAGGACAACGGGCGCGAGGGACAAATAATGCCTAGGGGAATATGACCGTGGAATGGGAGGAGATAGGGAGAGTGCTCGTCGTGACAGCACATCCCGATGACGCTGAGTTTGGTTGTGCGGGGACGGTTGCGCGTCTGGCCGGTGAGGGCAAAGACGTCTTCTACGCGATCGTCACCGATGGGAGTAAAGGCAGCTCGGACCCGGAGATGACACCGGAGCGCTTGTCTGCCCTTCGTGAGCAGGAGCAACGTGACGCCGCCCACGTTCTTGGAGTAAGAGACGTATCATTTCTCGGTTTCCCGGACGGAATGCTTGAGCCGACACTCGACGTTCGTAAGGCCATCACGGCGTGTATTCGCTTGCGCAAACCAGATGTTGTTATTACGCAGAGCCCGATCCGTGATTTGTCGGGCGCGGTGTTCGCCACTCACCCCGACCACCTCGCCGCCGGTGAGGCCTGTTTTGCCGCTGTGTATCCTTGTGCGCGAGACCGACTTACATTTCCCGATCTCTTGCTCCAGGGGCTCGAACCGCACGCAGTTAAAGAATTGTGGGTTTCCGGAACGTCGAGTGCCGATCACTTCATCGACATCTCGTCGACCTTGAAGGACAAGATACGGGCACTGAAAGCTCACGACAGTCAGGTGGGGACCCGCACGATCGAAGAATTCATTCCTGAGCGGGCACGGCAAATGGGCGCCAGAGCCGGTATGAATTACGCCGAGGGATACAAGCGTATCGTCATTCCCTAGCGTCCAGCCAGCAAAGAAGCTGGATCAAAATACGAAAGCTGTGGCATGGCATCCGGCAAGAAACGGATCTGCGTCACTGAAGAACGCTCGGCATACACTACAGAATGAAGACTCGCGGCAGTCAAATCCAGTCCCTGTAGCCCAACACGGGTGATCGTGATGGGGTCCGCATGCGAGATAAGCGCGACCTGTCCACCCTGGTGACGCCGGGTCACGAGGCGCAAGAAGGCAAACATTCTGTCAAATACCTGCTGCATCGACTCGTCCGCGGGGTCGCGAGGCGGCTCGTAAAAGCTGAATCCCGGTTTCAGAATTGAATTTGGACTTCCCTGAAAACTGGTGAGAACCTCGATCAGCCCCCGGGCCTGGTGGACCGATCGCGTTTTGGTAGCGTCCGCCACAATGCGGGCGGTTTGTCTTGCGCGGAGTAGTGGGCTGGTGTAAATCGCATCAAGACTCCGACCCTTAAGGAAAAGTCCAGTCAAGCGTGCCTGGCGTAGCCCACGTGCACTCAAGCGGTATCGTGGCAGGCGTCCGTATAGGATGTCTTGGGGGTTGTGCACTTCAGCATGACGCACGAGAAACACTGTAGTCGGGAGGGTCACTTCAATCATGACAACAGTTCAGCTGAAATCCTTTTCCGTCGGTCCCATGGATAACAACGTCTACATTTTGATCGATCCGGACAGTAAAGAAAGCATACTGTTTGACGCACCGACCGAAGCCGGAAAAATATTGGAAGAACTAAAGGGAACTCAGGTCAAATACATCCTGATGACACATGCAGACGGGGACCATGTGCAGGCTCTTCAGGAGATCCGGTCGGCGACGGGAGCTCCGGTCGGCATTCACCCGGCTGAGCGTGATCGACTTCCCGCACCTCCCGACTTTGACCTGGCTGATGGCCACGCTTATCGCATCGGGACCTCAGAGATCAGATCGATGCACACGCCAGGACATTCCCCTGGAGGTATGAGCTTTGTGATCGACGACATTCTGATCGCCGGGGACACGTTGTTTCCCGGCGGACCAGGAAATACTCAACGACCCGATGGGGACTTCCAACAGATAATTGGCAGCATCCGGAACAAGCTCATGACACTGCCCGATGAGACACGCGTCTATCCTGGTCACGGCAAAGCAACGACCATCGGCGCGGAAAAGCCACACCTGCAAGAGTGGATTGACAGAGGCTGGTAGGGCTTCGGCGCCGTAAGAGTATTGGACGGTCGCTACGACCAAGGTGAGTTGCGCGACCGGTATCCCGCTGACATCCAGGAGTAGTATCAAGCAGGGACGGTACTGGGAGGCTCGAACTTGTCAATAGCAG
>DASVZE010000376.1:0-9601 GCA_036391775.1 Chloroflexota bacterium
CCATGCCGACAACGACTGGGTCCACACGTCGTTGCCGTGAATGATCTCCTCGAGGTGCCGCCCTCCCACGAAGGTGACCGGCAGGAACCGGAGAGCGAGGACCGCAATCAGACCGAGGCTGATGCGCAGGGTGATGAGCAGCCAGAGCGCTAGCTGCCACTCTGGACTCAGCTTCTTCCAGATCGCCAGGCTCCGGTATGCCCGTGTCGGGAAGGAAAATGCCGGAGCGCGCTCGCCAGTGGCCTCAGACAATGGTTCGGAAGGGGAAGTAGCCGACAAAGCCGATAAGAACCGCTGCCAGATAGCCCCAGAGGACCAACCGCGGCAGCCCACCCTGACGCAAAAGCTGCGCGAGTGCAACCGTGACCGCGGGCAGGGGCAGTAAAAAGTAGAACAGGTAGCTGATGCGGTGCTCAATGGCCAGCACGTAGAAGGGCAGATAGGTTCCGGCCACCCAGGCGACAACCCAGAGTGACAGGCGGTCTCCAAACGACCAGGCGCGCCAGACCGAGTACGAGAACGCCAGCGGCGCGGCGCCAATGATGATCGGATTCATGGCGCCGCGGAAGTAGACCGTGGGACTGATCCCGATGATGGAGCCATGCGTGACGACGTTGTGGTCGATACGGAGGTACGTGATCTGCACCTCGTTGATCAGCCACTGCCACGGATAGCTCTCGATATTGACTGGTCCTCCCGAGTGCGCCAGTGCCATGCCGTAGGTCAACATGTAGTGAATGTGGTCCCATGGTGTGTGGTACAAACCCCAGTGCAGATCCAGCAGCCAGAGGCCGCCGATCCAGACCGGCACGAAGGTTCCCACCAGGATGGCGCCACGTATGAGGTAGGGGCGAATGCTTTCACCTTCCCGCCTCCACTGCCAGAGTGCGGTGAGTCCCAGGAAGATCAGAAGCGCGACGGGAGCATAGACACCATCGACTTTGGTCAATGACGCCAATCCACATCCGATTCCCGCCATCCAGGGCCAGCCTCGCATCAGGGCCCAGGCCCCCAGCAGCATGAAACACACCAGCATCATGTCCAGCGTCCCGATACGGCCGTGGACCAGGGCGAGGTTGTCGAAGGCAAACAGCCCGGCACTGAGAACGCCCAGCCATTCATCCCCGGATGCCGCCAAAACAAGAAGATAGATCAGAAAGATACTCGCCAGACCAGCCACAATACTGGGAAGTCTCCAGCCAAGTGCATCATCGCCGAATAGCCGCATGGATCCGGCGATCAGCAGCTTGCCAAGGGGCGGGTGCTCCCTATTGGGATCGTGCCCCTTAGGGTGCCCGGCGTATGGATCCCCGGCCGGAACCTTAATGCCGAGGATGATCCGGGCGGCATTGACGTAGTAGGTTTCGTCAAAGATGAGCGCTTTGGACGGGATAGGCAACCAGACAACCCGGCAAAGGGCTGCGGCCAGCAAGAGCAAACCTAGCGCGACCTTGGGTTCGGGAATAAGCCACGCCCATACGCGGGTTCGAGCAGCTTCGCCGGATTCTGGCGATTGGCCGGCTGGCACATCGTCCAGCACGATCGAGGGTGATGCAGGTTCGTCGATCATAGCGTGATACAGGAAGTGTAACGGGTTCAGTACGCGCTCGAGAGAGGGGCAAAAAATAGGGAGGCCGGCGGTTGCCGGCCTCTCCCATAGTCACTCTGCGGGTCACGGTTTCTGCCGTGACCATGCGTTGCTACTTCTTGGCGTGACTCTTTGCAGTATGGGTTTTCTTGGTCTTGTTGTGTTTGGTCTTATTCTTCTTGCTGTGGTGCGTCTTGCTGTGATGTGTCTTGCCGTGTGCGCCCGCGGTTGTGCCGCCTGCTACAGCGGCTGTTCCCGCCGTTGTGGTGGCTGTGGTCGTCGTCGTGCCCGTACCGGTACCGGTTCCTGTCCCGGTTCCCGTGGCAGTCCCGCAGGGGCTGGTCATGCTGGGGTTACCGGGAGGTCCGGTGTGCGTATGGTTCTTGTCACCACAACCCCAGCCGGGACGAGTTCCGCCTTTGCCTTTGGCCAGCACGATCTGGCTGTGACTGCCCGTCATGCCTCCCACAGCAAAGAAGGCGCCCATCATGGTCAGCGCCACAATGGCCGACACAGCAAGCTGTATCACCGTCTTCGATCGACTTCTTCGCATTCAATCTCCTCCAAGAAAAGTTGACGTCTTCAATAGATAAGACGCCGGTGAAGACCAAAACTTGCGGTTGCTTCGGGACGCGTTTTGCGGGTGCGGATCAGACGTAGGAATCCGCTGGTTCCAGCGACGATGCGTGAAGGTCGACCGCCCGGTTCGGTGCATTCCGAATGCTGCGGTTCATGGTGGAGGCAATGGCCATTCCAATTGGCGCGATCTCCAGCACCATAATCGCCGTGCGAGGTCCCAGAGCTTGCAAGAGGGCTCCCCCGAGCCAGAGTCCGAGCGGCTGGCCGGTAAAGGCAAGCAGCCGGAACACGCTGTTGACGCGACCCTGTAACGCATCGGGAATCAGCTGGAGCCGGTAGCTCATCTGTGTCACGTTGTACTGCGGGAAGGTGAAGAACAGCCCGAACGTAATCAGAGCCAGCACCACGGGATTGGGGGCAAAGGCGTAAAGGGGCCAGAGGAAAGCCCACATCCAGGCGGCGCCGATCACCATGCGGGCAAAGCCCAAACGTTTGTTCAACCGGCTCACAGTCAGTGCTCCCACCACGCCCCCGAGTCCACCCGCAGCGGAAACCAGGCCGATCACACTGGGAGATGCGTGTTGCTGATGTGCCAGCACGATAACCGTCAGATACGCCGGCGCCAGCATGATCCAGGCGACAGCGCTCAGCAGGGCCATGGTCCGGATCAACTCTTTGTTCCAGAGCCATCGAAGACCCTCGCCGATCTCCGCGCGCATCGAACCCGATGGAGCTATTCGCTCCTCCTGAAAGTCCGTCTTTATAAAGAAGAGTGAGACAACGGACGCAAAGTACGATATGGCGTCCACGATAAACGGCACGAAGCGGCCAACACTGTAGAGCAGTCCTCCCAGGACGGGCCCGATGGTAAATCCCGTCTGATACGCCGCGTCGCTGTAGCCCATGGCAGCAGTGATCTGGTCCCGTCCTACCACGCGTGGCACGGCGGCGGTGGAGGACAGGCTGAAGAAAACCATGAGCGTTCCCTCGACCAGTGATACCAGGTAGAGCTGAACGATCATTAGGTGGCCGAGCACCAGCGCGATTGGAATGCTTCCCATGGCGGCCGCACGTCCCAGATCGCAGACGATCATGGCGCGTTTGCGATCCCAACGGTCGGCCAGAGCGCCGGCCGGAAGGCTCAAAAGCAGATAGGGAACCATGCGCAGGCCACCAACCAGCCCTGCCTGGGCCGGGGAGCCGGTGAGCGCCAGGATCAAGAGCGGAAATGCAAGCTGTGAAACGACCGAGCCGCAGACCGAGATAGTCTGCCCGCTCCAGAGCAGCACATAATCTCGATTTGCCCAGAGCGATTGCTTGCCGGCCGGTTCGGGCGCTTCCTCCCCGCGTCCTTGAGGGATAGCCATTAAAGCTCTTTCACGATCTCCAGCTGACTGGGCACAGGTTGGTAGCCGAGCCGGATGTTGATGGCCAGCATGCGATCGTTCTCCACGTCGTTGCCGGTGTAGATGTAACGCACGCCATGATGTCGAGCCCAGTTGATGGTCCGTGCCTTGAGCGCACGGGCCACACCCTTCCCCCGGTACGCCCGGTCAACGCCAGTGAACCCATTGGTGGCGTTGAGCGGATCGTAGAGCCTGAGCCGCGCCACGCCCACCGGTTTGTTTCCGTCTACCGCAATAAAGAAGGCATCGGGCGCACGTCCCGGACCATTCAGCATCTCCTCGCGCCAATCCTCGTACCGCCAGAGATTGCCAAATTCCTCAGTGCTCGGGATGTCCAGCACTGCTCGGCTCTCCAGGTCATGCACCGCACGCAGAAAACTATCTTCCTGCGCCTCGGGAGCGCTCATTGTCGTAATGCGAAGTCCCTCACGCGTCAGCCGCTCTTCAAGCCCATCGTATCCCTCCAGATCGGCTGCAGTCACGTCCAGACGCGACTCCCGGTCCCCGTGGCCGGTACGAGTGAATCCTCGCGCCGTTGCAAATCGATCGGACTCCGGAATGTCTTCGCGTATCTCGCTGTAGATGCGCGCTCCGCCCAGATCTCTGATCCTCTCCAGGAGGACGTCGTAGAGCCGAGAGCCGATCCCGCGGCCCCAGTGCGCCGGATTTACTTTGATGCTGGCGTAGAAGGCACCCGGCCGCACTGCTTGCCACATCTTTTCAATAAGGAGATAGCCAACCAGCTCACCCTCGACTTCCGCGATCAGACGCTCGACATGATTGCGCTCGTCTCTGTGATCGAAAGACACGCCATGCCTGTACCGCTCGATCGAATTGGGCATGACTCCCGTATAGATAGTGTTGATGATGTCCACGATTCGCTCGTCATCATCCGGCGAGCGAGGACGGATGGTGATGTTTTGCATAGCTCCCTCTCACTGTCCGGGCGAACCCAGTAAGTCTACGACGGCGCAGCGACGGAAAAGAAAGCGCTGCGGTGCGGTCCGCTACGTGGCGATCTTATCCGCCTCCGAGATGTCGTGCGCCGGTGCGGCAGGTACCTTTAAAGGTAGCCGCACCGAGAAAGTGGAGCCGTGTCCTGGTTCGCTTTTCACCTCGATGGTGCCGCAGTGCGCTTCGACAATTTGCTTGACGATATAGAGTCCAAGCCCCATGCCGGCGATGTTAGGCGCTCCGCTCACGCGTTCAAACTGATGAAACACGCGGGCCTGGTCTTCAGGCGGAATGCCGATGCCACTGTCCTGCACCGAGACGCATGCCTCGTCCTGGTCCTGCTCGACCGTGACGACGACCGGCTTGGCGTTCCCATACTTTACGGCGTTCGATATGAGGTTGGTAAGGACTTGATCGATCCGGAAGCGATCCCAGGTTCCGACCACCGTCTCGGGGGCTCGAATGTCGATTGGAGCCCCCGCCGCTGTGGACTCACCCTCGAAGCGTTCCACGATTTCTCGGGTCAGGGCCACCAGATCCATGGGCTGCGGCTCCAGGCTGAGCCGGCCGGACGCAATGCGCGACACATCGAGCAAGTCCGTCACCAGCTTGTTTAGACGCTGGCTCTGGCGTTGTACCGACTCCAACGCCCGTTTCATGCGGTTCGCTTTCTCCTCATCCAGAGTGATCGTGCGCATCGATCGCTCCAGCATCTGGGACTGGAGATACAGAGCGGTAACCGGTGTCTTGAGCTCATGGGAGGCGATAGATAGAAACTCCTCGCGGAGCTGAAGTGCCCTCTGGGCTTCGAGGTGAGCTTCTCGCTCCGCGTGCAGTAGCTGAAGGCGCTCCGCTTCATCGCTTTCATGCTCTACCGCCATGGCGAGCACGGTGGCAGTTGCTTGCAAGAACTTGATGTCGTCGGCTGTAAAGGTGGCTTTCCGGCGCCGGCCGGCCTCCAGCACGCCGAACGGCTGCTCCCGACCCGCGATGGCCACGCTGATGCTGGAAATAACATGCTGGCTTTGAAGCGCCGGTGAGGAAAAGCGCGACTCATTGCGCAGATCGTCGGCAATAACCGGCTCGCTGAAGAGCAGGGTATAGCCGGCCTGGGAATTATGCTCGGCGCCCAGTAGCTCGCTTGCCATCTCGTGCTGCGGCCACCCGACCGCCGATCGGACGCGAAACCCTTGCGTCTCGGGCATCAGCTCCAGAACGGCACACAGCTCGGCGTCCAGGTTCTCCATCACAAGGGAGACAATGTCATGCATCAAGCCGTCGAGGTCAGTCCGGCCGAGCGCTTCCTGACCCAGCTGCGCGACGGCTGCCTGTTGCGCAATCCTGACGGCGAGTCCCTGAGCCACTCGGCGGCGAGAAGCAGAGAGCCAGCTCACCAGTGAGCACTCCACCAGGAAGATACAGACCTGCGTCAGATGAAGCGGGTCAACGGTGAGGAGCGCCGCGGAGCGTCCCATCAAAAAGTAATTAACCCCTACCGCGCATATTCCCGCTGCGACCAGGCCCGGACCCAGGCCGCCAACCCACGAGGCGGCAAGCACCGGCGAGAAGAGCAAGAGAAACGGCACCTTCTCGCCGATATACGGATCGAATACCACCTTGAGCAGAATGGCGAGCGCTGATATCCCCACGGCGAAGGCATAACGCTGGATGAACGTACCATTCATGCACGCTATGTTAAACGGATTCGTGCAGGTGTGGAAGCATTGGGTCAGTCTCGCCGAGAACGTCACCGGAGCCACGGCTCTCACGGCGCGTGTCCGTCGCGGCAAAGAGCCAACCAGTATGCTGGTCTCGGGGGACCAGCATGCGCGCGGCATCGCCGCTTGGGAGGGGACGCGCTTGACGGAAAGTCGGCTGGCGGAGAGGCTTGTTCTTCTCTGGACCGTGGGCATCGGCCTCCGCCTCTCTCTACTCGCTGTGCCACCGGTTCTTCCCCAGATACATCACGATCTACATCTCACCGAAACTCTTGTCGGCGCCGTGACCGCGTTACCTATTCTGTTGCTGGCCGCCGTCTCCGTTCCCGGGTCGCTGCTCATAGCACGCATGGGCGCTCGTTTCGCGATCATCGTCGGCCTTCTGCTCATTGCGTTGGCCGGAGCAGCGAGGGGCATCGGCACTTCAGCGCTCATGCTCTTCACCATGACCTTCGTCATGAGCGTGGGAGTCGCAATCTGCCAGCCGTCTTTACCCTCCCTGGTTCGTCAGTGGTTTCCGGACCATGTGGGACGGGCCACCGCCCTCTACTCAAACGGCATGCTGATCGGCGAGGTGGTACCGGTCTTACTGACCGTGCCTCTGTTGCTTCCGCTCGTGGGGGGACAATGGCAGCTTGCACTCATGGTGTGGTCGCTCCTGGTTGTGATTCCGGCGGCCGGCATGGTCTTCCGCACCGCGTCGGTCGAGCGGCATCCTGAAGCGCCGGTGGTGCGCTGGTGGCCGAACTGGGGAAGTACCCTGACATGGAGACTGGGATTCATTCTGGGATGTGCCTCGATCTCGTATTATGCCGCCAACGCTTTCATCCCCGACTTTCTGCGCGCAAACCACCAGGGAGGTCTGATTACTCCGGCCCTATCAAGCCTCAATGCGGGACAGCTTCCCGCCTCCTTCGTAGTTGCAGCCATCCCGGGCCGCCTGATCGGACGCCGCTGGCCCCTCATCGTCGTAGGGTGTTTGATCCTGATCTCGCTTGCCGCTTTCCGTTTACCGGCGTGGGGTGAGATAACAGCTATGGGTGTGCTCGGCTTCTGTTCCGGTTTCGTGTTTGTGCTGAGCCTGGCTTTTCCACCCTTGCTGACCGAGCCACACGACGTTCACCGGCTGAGTGCGGCCATGTTCACCATTGCATACACTTGTTCCTTTGTTGGGTCAATCGTGGGAGGAGCGGTTTGGGATCATACCCACCTGCCCTTCAGCGCTTTTGGCCCGATCTTCGTGGCCGGAGCGGGGTTGATCGTGCTGGCATGGAAGCTTGATCTGGCACATTCCGTGCAATGAATCCTCTGAGCGTATAGATGTTCAGAGACAATTCAATCACAGGCAAGGACACGGTAATCTGGCAGCGGTACGGTGAGAGTATGAGGAGCACGTGCCGGACAAACGATGTGACATTGATTGGGACCGGCACGTTCTACTGTATGTAAACCGGTCTTCACGGCCGCCGTTCGGGAAGGAAGGTACATGACCCTACTGCGCAGGCTCCTCCGCTCAATCACACAAGTCTTTCAGCCCCGCCCACCGGTTCCGGTCCGGATCCCGGTCGACGATCAGTTATTTAGCCGCCGGTGCCGCTAAGACCTACAGGTTAGGCGGCCGGCAGGCGTGGAGAATCCCATGCGCTGCTTTCATTGCAACAACGAGAACCCTGATACTTTGCCCTTTGATCGACCGCTTGATGGAGGCCGCGCATTCGCCCAGGTCTGCCTCGCCTGCGGTCATAGTTTGGGAATACGACCGCGTATCGACGATGATCCTCCGATCACTCCGGTTGGTCTGAGCGACCAGGAGATGGCACGCCTCCGTTTTCTTCAGTGGCGGCTCAAGAGCATGCCGTATTCGGAGGATCAGCCACTCAGCGCAGCATAGGGAATCCCGACTTTTTTCCAGCCGATCCGGGGACATGCTACTGCACGGCAACAACCGGATCGAGCGTTTCCTTGACACGCCTGACGGCGTCGATATGGTCCTGGGGTGATGCCAGGCCCGCCCGCAACGTGTTGACGCCCAGGTAGTGCACCCCGAAGGATCGCCAGGTCTCCGCTTCTCGTACCCAGTCGTCGGGACTCTTGCCCGCCATGGTGAGCCGGGCCTCCAGGCCCATGCTATCGGGATCACGTCCCACCGCCCGGGTGTACTGCCGGAGTCGCTCGATCATACCCCGCATCTTCCCGTCGGGCGTGCCCTGCGGGAACCACCCGTCGGCCAGCCTGGCAGCGCGCTTGGGCGTGTCTACCACCATGCCGCCACCCAGATTCCCGCAGAGTCTCCCCCTCTCCCAAAGTGGGAGAGGGAGTTGGGGGGTGTGGGGATCAGTGCTTCGAGATGCTCACCTGGGACCAGTCGTAGTTACGCGGCACCAGATCACCGTACGCGGACGTTCCGACCAGGCCGTGCACGTATGGTTTCACAAGCTGGTGGCCTACAGTATTGAAGAGTGAGATCCAGGCGCCCTGGCTGAGCGCGATGTGCTGCGCCTGGCGGTAGAGAGCGGCTCGCTGTGCCCGGTTCGACTCCAGGGCCGCGCGATCCACCAGACGATCGTAGGAAGCGTTGCTCCAGCCTCCAATGTTGTTCTGAGCTCCGGTGTGCAGCAGGAGACCGGCGTAGTCCTGTGGATCCGGGTAATCCTGCTGCCAGCCGTTGCGTACGATCTGGGTGTTGCTCTTGCTCAACGGCTCGCTCACAACGCTGACCCAGTCGTTGGCAGTCACAGCCTTTGGTGTCACGTTGAATCCAATCTGATTCAACATTGACGCGATCGCGGTGTAGGTGTTGGTGGCGTCGGATGAGGTATTGGGGAACGTCAGTGACACGGGCTGCAAGCGATACGCGCACCGGCTCAGCTCACGCCGCGCGATCTGCGGATCGTAATGAGGCTCGCTTTTGCTGCCGTTGTAATAGCCCAGGTAGCCGTACGGAAGGACGACGTAGTCGGCACGCACCGAGCCGTGCAGGATGCGGTTGACAATGGTCTGACGATCGATTCCGTAGGCCACGGCCAGCCGGCAGTGTACATCGCTGAAGGGCGGAGACTTGGTGTTGGGCGTGAGGTAAGTGACGATGGACGTCGGGTATCCCAGATACTCGGAGCTCTTGTTTATCCACTTGCTCAAGAACGGGGTGGGGACGAAGGAAGTGTCCACGTTCCCCGCCAGGTACTCGCGGTAGTTAGTATCGATCAACGATATGGCGGGCAGCTGCAGCTGCACTTTGGGCTTGGCTCCGTAGTAGTAGGGGTTGGGCTTGAGCGCGTACTGCGGCGTTTGACCCGCCGAGTAGAACGAAGTTTGTCCCGACGATGTGTTCTGGCAGACGAAGCGGAACGGGCCCG
>DASVZE010000377.1:0-1651 GCA_036391775.1 Chloroflexota bacterium
GGATGGCGAGCGGCGTCCGCAGCTCGTGGGCTGCATCGGCGACAAAGTCGCGTTGCCGCTGCATGGCCAGTCGGATGGGCCGCAGCGCTCGACGCACCAACACCACGCTGACCATGGCGGATCCAAGCAGACCCAGGAGCGCAACAACGAGCAGTGCTTCCTGGAGAGAGCTCATAGTCTGCAGGAATTGGTGCTCGGAGATACCGGTCTGCACGACGCCGACCACCTTTCCGCCCGCACGCAATGGCGCCGTGTAGACCAGATACTCCTGACCCTTATACGTCTGAACGGTGCAGCACTGTTCCTGGCCGGACTGCAAGGCAAGCCGGGCCTCCTCCGGTCTCAGTAAGACGGAGCCAAGGACACCATCCGAATGCACAATGCGGAGCTGTGAATCGACATACGTGGCGGAGGCATCGCTTGGCCCATTGGTGGGAGAGAAGAAACCGGGACCGGACGAGCCGGATGGAGGGCTCTGACCTCTCGGGCCGGGTCCTCGGCCCGGTCCACGATTAGGACCAGGATTTCCTGCTCTACTACATGAGAGATGGAAGATGCTGCATGCGGTTGGATCCGCTTGACCGGCGCGAATCCGAAGGGCGGTCTCGAGCGACCCAAGGAGATCCTGCCGGGTGATAACGTATACGACTCCTTCCAGGACAATCAGCATAACGAGCACGAGCCCGACCGTCTGAGCGGCGAGCCGAGCAGCGACGCGGTGTACGTCTCCGTCACGCTGTGGTGATCGCCTGGCGATCCGGACTTTCATGCGGGACCAGGTCAGTGGGGGATTCACACTACACGTAATTCCGTCATGATCAAACTCCACATCTCGCGTTATGTCACGCTCATCCTAGTGAGCCGACATGACAGCTTGATGATGGGGAGCGGATGAGTCGGATTCAGAACAGGTATTAAGAACGGATAGGGATCATGACGCACCGCCCTCTTCATCCCGCTGCGCCCTTTTGTCGCGCCGAAGACGGCGAGGATGGGCAGCGCCGTGCGCCATGTGTTGCCGATACAAGCTACTCCACGTTGGGAGTGGACGGGAGTAGCGGGTCCGCGTGGAACGATTAACTAACCGACGCCTGAGTGCGAAAACAGCCAGGGACAGGACGAGGAGGACGATAACGACGGCAATGGTTACTGTCACGAACATAATCCGCTTGTTGCATGGTACGCTCTGTACACCGCCGTGCGCCTCCCCTCAACCTCACGGTTTGACAAAGCGCGGCAATCAGACCAGGCTGTCGATAATCAGCAAAGGGACATGGCTGACATCCAACCCCGTGCAGCCTCCAGGACAGCCCGAGCGTCCCTTGATGGAACACTCGGACAGCAGGATAGTGGCCTCAATGTGACGACCATTACCCTGCCCAAGAGTGGGGGCGCGATTCGCGGCATCGGCGAGAAGTTCGCCGCGAACCCTGTTAACGAGACGGGCTCTTTTCTCTCCTGATACGGAGCGGCGACGGGTGCGTGCGCGATGTTTCCTCGCGCACCGTCTATGGCAACCAGTACAGTATCCAGGTTCATCAATCGGGCTCGCGCGGCAGACCTATCTCCCCTCCAGTGCCCGCGATGTCCGGAGTGTGTAAGACGAGCCCCTGGACGTAGGCGAGAAGTGCCTCGGGATCGGTGAAGCGTA
>DASVZE010000378.1:0-5123 GCA_036391775.1 Chloroflexota bacterium
AGGAGACGCAGCACGGCGGGAAGGAGAGCCCAGCTCACCCAGGTTGGCCGGCCACGCACAAGTGACGTGTAGAAGCCCGCTTCTTTCTGTCCCAATTCCCATCGCCAGGCGTAGACATGCCCGCTTGGCGTGTCCCACGCGGAGTCGGTCACGGCGGCCGGATCTCCGGTGTATGCGTGAAACAGGTTTGGGATTTCCGATGAAACGGGATACAGCGTTGCAACGCCCACGCGCTCGATTAGAGAGGCGGCCTGGGCGGAATCAGCGATTTTGGTATCGGGTGTCTGACACCAGCTCACCAGACGTTGCTGCAGCAGGTTCTCGTTCATACGCGGCCGAACTCCTTTAGCACAAGCATGGCAGAGACCGTCGCCGGGCCCCGCCAGTGTTCGGCGTACGGGCTGGGCCAACCTCCGTCCGGGCTCTGCTCAGCTTCCAGTCGATCGAGCTCTGTCGTCGTACACGTGGGAGGAAGAAGACGAGCCACGTCTGTGTCTGGGCTGCGCACGAACTCGAAGAAATGCCCTGCGTCCGCCAGCTTCCCCTGTGCGCGCTGCGCAGTCAGCCACCACACGATACCCGAGAGGTACAGCTGTCGCAAAGGATGTTCCCATCTCGGCAAGAAATAAAAGGCGTAGGGCTGGATCGTGTAGAACTCGTCGCCCAGCAGGTCCTCGGGTCGCGCCAGCTCGTCAAACAGCTCCTCCACTCGATGCACCATCCCCTCGGATCCGGCGCCAAGCTCGCGCAGCAGACCTGCTATGGCACATGCGGGATTGAGACTTGGCCACGTCCAGGCGGCGAACCAGGGCGCCATCTCGCCTTGAAGAACCTCGTCTGAGAAGCGCCAGGTGCCGTCCTCACCTTGCGTGTCTTCCAGGTACCCGAGGGTTCGCTGAATCAGCGGTTCTTCCAGCGGCACACGTGCTCGGACACAGATCAGCAGGGCGAGCTCTGTAGCAAATGGATTGCTCTCTGGTGCTCCGATGTCCGGCTCCAATCCGCGACCAAATCCGCCGTCCGCGTTCTGGTATCTCGCTAGCGTCTCCACCAACGCGTCCAGGGTCCCGTCACCGAAGTGATAGGCGAATTGCGCCCGCTCGACGTCCCTCCCCTTCTTGTCCAGGAAACGGCGCGCATGTGCGATACGGTCCATGGTGTCCTCCGATACGTGCAATCTCCCCTTCAGTGTGGAGGGTAATGGTGACAGGTCTTGTCGCTAATTCCGGACGACATCTGCCATGTGCGGCCGTAGACGCACGAGTATCGCCCCACTTTCCCGTATTACCGTGGGAAAGAGGGGCGATAAAAGAGGGAGGAGTGTTGGTGCTTGGGAGGAAGGGCCGGTCGCCTGACCGGCCGCAGGGTCAATTTGCGTTATGCTGCCTGACTGAATTCTCTTGGAAGCTCCTGGAAGAGAACCCGGCAATGAGTTTCGGGCAATTGAACGGTCACGCTTTCCCTGGCGTTTACCGTGTGTACTTCGGTAAAGGGGACGTATATGTCCTGACGATCCGCCGTGAAGATGCCGCCTTGCCGCACGTGGAGATAGCCCTGGGTGGAGGTTAAGAGGTCCGCGGATCCCTTGATGGGACCATAGTCCTGGAGAAGATACTGTGAGATCGGAAGGTGCCCGTGGGAAGCAGTCTCGGCCCATATTTCTTTAATTTCGCCGAGATACATTCCGTCTCTGCTGTAGACCGTCATACCGCGCTGGAAGTCTGTTGATCGTGTCATCTGGAACACTCCTTTCATTTGATTTCAGTATGAGCGCCCGGCATGACGGGTTTATTCCGCGCAGATGACAGTTTAATGACGAGGTGAATTCGCGGTGTCTCGCACCGAACGCCTGCTCGAGCTAATGCTGGCCCTGCAGCTGCGGACCACGTTCACCGTTCAGCAGATGGCGGATGAGATGGGAGTTTCTCGCCGCACCATGCTGCGGGATCTTCAGGCGCTTTCCGCTATGGGAGTGCCGCTCGCTGCTACACCCGGTCCGGGAGGGGGGTATTCCTTGCTCACGCGCCGCCGGCTGCTGCCGCTCTCTCTGACGGCCGACGAAGCGCTGGGCTTGATCCTTTCGTATGAATCATTGCTGCAGTACATCGCGTCGCCCTTCGAAGAGCAGAGTCTTTCGGCTGTGACCAAACTGCGCAACGCGCTGCCGCCCGACGTCGTCCACGAGCTGAACGAGATTCATCGCCATGTGGTAGTCACGCAGCCGACGCCTGTTTATCACGCGCCACACCTTGCTGCCTTCCTTGCCGCTTCACTGCAGGCCGTCCATCTCAATTTGGTTTATGATTCGCGCTCCGGCCGGAGCAGCCGCTGTGTTTTTCCTCACGGGATGTACGCGTGGCAAGGGTTCTGGTATGGACTGGTCCACGACTATCGCCGCGGTACCTCTATCTCGCTGAGGCTGGATCGGGTACGTGAGCTAGAGCGTGTGGAAAGCATGAAAGCGCCGCCGCCGCTCAATGTACGGGAATGGCTGGAGCATCGTTACGACGCTCCCTACGAAGCGGTCGACCTTCGCATGCGTGTCACGGCACGGGGAGCTACCCGTTTTGAGCTAAACACGCTGTTTGGCGAGATTGGGGTCGGACCGACCGGGTGGGGCCTGGTGGAAGCGCGCATTCCAGTCACGGAGATCGAGTATTATGCCGCGCAGCTCCTACCTCTCGGAGCCGATATCGTTGTGGAATCTCCGCCCGAGCTCATCGCTGCCCTGAAAGGTATCGCACGCAGTGTCCTTGATCTCTACCCGAGTTGAGACTCGCTTGAATCTCCCGCTCTCTTGACCCTGGTGGTATGGTGGCAGTACACAGTGCTTCGGTCCGTTCCCAGTGGGGAATGTAGGCACCCGGCATACGGAAGGAGTGGCTCAATGACCACGAGCGAAAAACTTCAGCGGAAATCGTTCGACCATCCCGATGAGACCCGGAAACCGGGAAGGGGCACCGCAAACCTCGTGAACATTGGCGGGTTCGGCCTGATGCATGTGACGCTGGAGCCCGGATGGCGGTGGTCGGAGGATGTGAAGCCGACAGCCCACACCGACACCTGCCAGGCGAATCACGTTATCCAGATGGTCTCCGGTCGCATGCATGTTACGCACGAGGGGACCGAGGAGGATTTCGGGCCGGGTGACCTCGGGCACATCCCGCCCGGACATGACGCGTGGGTCGTGGGCGACGAGCCGGCCGTGTATCTCGACATTACGGGCAGTGCGACTTGGGCCAAACCGAGCTGAATCGCCAGACTCTCTTTATCCCTCGACGGCGCTTGCCGGCTGCAGGCGGACAATACCATCGTCGGTGAAAGCCGGTCTCTGACCTTGCTGGTACGGGGTCCAGCTGTTCTGGGCTATAAGCTCCGCGGCCGTGTGCTCCAGCGCTTGAATACGCGCATTGGCGCGTAGCGCCTCTCGTATAGAGAGGATTCCGACGGCCGGGTGTTTCTTCTCGATCACGTGTCTCAGCATTGAGAGGTGCGCGTTGTCCGGAACGCCTGGCTGCCGCACGGGGCGTACGGCGGCACGCAGGGCGCTCTGAGTGCCGTCTATTGCCTCTCCCCGAGCGAAATCGAACTTGTAGAAGGACCGGCGGCCGCCCATGCGCGCACCACCGCTGAGCTTGATCCACTTGGCGTTGGTTACACCCTTTCCGACGTCGATCGTGACGCGCACCTTACGCCCACGGTGCTCGAAGAATCCGCGCAGGCGAGCGTACGTCTCGTGATCGGAGCGGAACGGCTCAAAGCGTCCCACCTGGAGCGGCTCATGGTCGTCGAGCTGCAGGCGATCGAGCGGAGTGAGCAGCGAAAGAATGGCGAAAGCATGGGGAACCAGATCGGCAATCATGCCGATCTGAGCTCCGGAGCCACCTGGAGCCTGCTCCTCCAGGATCTCGACCTCGATCTCCTCGATCTCCTCGAGAAAGGCGCGCAGATTGCGCTCTTCCGTCAGGAGCAGCTCGAGCAGACGGACCTCCATTTTGAACCAGTAGTGATCGGCGGCCACGATCTGGACCGTCCCGTCGGTGCGGTCGAGGAAAGTCCGGTACTCCTCGGGCGGCGCGCCGAGTGGCTTTTCGATCAGCACCACATTGGAGAGCTCATAATACGCCTTCAGCAAGGGAAGGTGTGTCTCGGCCGGCGTTGCGATATAGGTAATGACGTAACAGCTTGGCTCCAGCTCTTGCGTCAGGACGTCTCTCGCAGGTGTTTCGGCCGAATCCCAATAGAATACGTCGCCGTTCGCCGCGACGGCGCTCTCCGCGTCAGCCAGCTCTGCCCGACGTCCCGGCCGGTCCCACTCCACCACATGGGTGCGGAAGTTGAAGAAGTTTTTCAGCAAGACCAGGTGCTTGTACGCTTTCTGGCCCCACTGTCCGAAGCCGACAAGCACCACATCCTTCTGAATGTGCTGCTCCTCCTCCTCGCGCGCATGGACCCGCGCGTTCGTGATCGCGATAGCGGCCTGATTGGTCAAGCCCGCGGCGCGTTCTACTTCCTCTTCGGAAAAGGTGCGAACCCGACTCCGCTCGCCTAGAATGACGGCGCCCATCGCCGCCTCGCCGGCGACCAGCGGCAGCGCCACCAAAGACCGAATGCCGAGCAGGCGCGCGGTATAGCCGGATACCAGGGGGTGATCCTGCGCATTTTCGACCACGATGGGACGCTGCCGGTCGGCAACCTCGAAAACGATATTGCGCTCCGGGCGCTCCACCCGGCGCCCGCACCACACTTCCTCCATGTCCGAGGCGGCCGCGCCATACCAGGCTGACCCGTCCTCTTCCAGCAGCGCGATCAAGCACACCGACGCATCCACGGCGCGAGCCATGTTGCGTGCCACCAGTTTGAGAGTTTGATCGAGGTCGATAGAGGTAGCGATGGCGCGGCTGACTTCGTTGATGATCTCCAGATGGCCGGCACGCTGCCGCGCATCCTCATACAGACGCGCGGACTCAATGGCCGAGGCAAGCATAGCCGCGCACGCGCGCAGCGCCTCGATCTGCACGCGCTCGAGCCGCGCACGGCGCGATATGTGATACCCCGCTTCCAGCACTCCGGACGCTCGTTTACCTGCCGAGTCTGTATGAATGGGGCCAAACGGCATGAAA
>DASVZE010000379.1:0-3555 GCA_036391775.1 Chloroflexota bacterium
GTCCACGGTCATCAATACGGAGCTCCAGTGTCCGATATTGCACATGCCCTGGAAGAGGGCCGCAATGTCCTTCTCAAAGTCGACGTCCAGGGGGCGGCCCAGCTTCGGACGGAGGTGACCGGAGCGACCTTTATTTTCATCGCACCGGGCTCATTGACTGCACTGGGCACGCGACTGGAGGGGCGGCGTACTGAGTCTCTTGAGGAACGTCGTCGCCGACTTCGAGATGCGCGGGAAGAGATGGCTCAGGCACCACTGTATGACTACTGCGTCATAAACGCCGAGGGACAGCTTGAACACACTATCGGTCAGGTGGCATGTATCATCACGGCTGAAAACCTTCGAATGCGACGGGAATCGCCCGTGGTCCGGGTCCGTTGACACTCAGAAAGGCGAGTCTTATACTCGGCGTAAGCTATCCCACGAGCTGTAGCGCATTCCCAGTGTGAGCAGGAAAGAATCTCAGGGCACTTCCGTGCGTCGGGATTCTACGAACAGACTGGCATACCACCCTTTCCCTCAACTCGGTGAGCAGCCTTGCCTCACAGAGAGGATTTCCTGTTATCGCCATGAGCAGTGAGCATCCCCTTGAGCGCAATCTCGCGCTGGAACTGGTTCGCGTCACAGAAGCTGCTGCTCTACGTGCCGCGCGGTGGATGGGACGCGGAGACAAGGAAGCGGCCGATCAGGCCGCCGTCGATGCCATGCGGAGCGCTTTGAGCTTTGTGGATATGGATGGCGTCGTCGTCATCGGCGAAGGCGAAAAAGACGAGGCTCCGATGCTCTATATCGGAGAGCGGGTGGGAACCGGCCGCCGCCCAAAGGTGGATGTCGCGGTAGATCCCATTGACGGCACGAATCTCACGGCTAGAGGGCTCCCGAACGCCATTACCGTGGTTGCGTTGTCCGAGCGTGGCTCTATGTACTACGATCCGACAATTGTCTACATGGAGAAGATAGCCGTTGGACCCGAAGCCAAGGGTTCCATCGATATTAATGCCCCACCCAAGGACAACCTTGTCCGGATTGCCCGATTTATGGACCGAAACGTGGAAGATCTGACCGTGGTTGTCCTGGATAGGCCACGGCATGAGGAGCTAATCCAGCAGGTTCGTATGGCCGGGGCGCGCATCAAGCTCATTTCGGATGGGGACGTGGCCGGCGCCGTCATGGCGGCCATGCCGTTCGACACCGGTGTCGACGTGCTTATGGGCATTGGTGGCACGCCTGAAGCCGTCCTCGCGGCATGCGCACTGCGGTGCCTGGGTGGTGAGATCCAGTGCAAGCTCTGGCCGCGTAGCGAGGAAGAGAGGAACCGAGCCATAGAGTGCAGCAACAAAGACATCGACCGCGTCCTGACGATCGACGATCTGGTCAATAGCGACGACGTGTTTTTCGCCGCTACAGGAATAACCAGCGGGGAGTTTCTGGGTGGCGTTCGCTACCAGGGAGACCGCGCTCGTACGCACAGCATCATGATGCGTTCGCGCTCGGGAACGTTACGCCGCTTCGATACGCATCATCACATCGGATTGAAGCGATCACTCCCCATGGGATCCGCGTACGTGCCGGATTGATGACCATGACAGCGGACGTGGAACGCGTTCTCAACCTGTCCGAGTTGGAGGTCATGAATCTCTCGCAGCTTCGGGCGCTTGCGCAACACATGGAAGTTCCCAGCTTCTCAAATCTCAAGAAGCAAGAGCTTATCTTTCGCCTCTTACAGGCCCAGGCCGAGCGCGACGGGAATATATTTGCCGAGGGCGTGCTGGTGGTCACGGAGGAAGGCTACGGCTTTATGCGGCAGGAGCGATTTCTGCCAGGTCCGAACGACATCTATGTATCGATCTCTCAGATTCGCCGTTTCGGCTTACGCACGGGAGATCGGGTATGTGGCCAGGTGCGGCCCCCCAAGGAGACCGAGAAGTATTTCGGCCTACTCCGCGTTGAAGCAGTGAACGGCGTTGATCCGGAGACGGCCAAGCTTCGTCCTCACTTCGACGAGCTGACGCCGATCTATCCTAATCAGATGTTCCGGTTGGAAACCGAGTCGCATCTTCTTTCCGGACGCTTGATCGATCTGATCGCTCCGGTTGGCAAGGGCCAACGAGGGTTGATCGTTGCCCCACCAAAGGCAGGGAAAACAACACTGCTGCAACATATCGCCAATGGGGTGTCACGTAACTACCCGGATGCTCACCTCATGGTGGTGTTGGTCGGCGAACGGCCCGAAGAGGTTACGGACTGGGAACGGAGCGTGAATGGCGAGGTGCTGAGCGCTACCTTTGACGAGCCAACTGAAACGCACGTTTTCATCGCCGAGATGGCGATGGAACGTGCCAAAAGGCTGGTCGAGGCCGGCCGTGATGTGGTTGTCCTTCTGGACAGTATCACGCGCCTCGCACGGGCTTACAATCTGGCCATCGTGCCGAGCGGCCGCACATTGTCGGGCGGTCTCGATCCCGCCGCTCTGTACCCGCCGAAGCGCTTTTTCGGCGCTGCTCGCAACATCGAGGACGGCAGCAGTCTCACCATAATCGGTACCTGCTTGGTGGAGACCGGCAGTCGCATGGACGACGTGATTTACGAAGAGTTCAAAGGCACCGGAAATCAGGAGCTGACGCTCGACCGCAAGCTCCAAGAGCGGCGCATTTTCCCGGCAATTGACATTCAGCGCTCGAGCACGCGCCGCGAAGAGTTACTGCTCGAAGCGTGGACTCTACAGAAGGTCTGGACCATGCGGCGCATGTTGGGAGCAGTGGGCACGGTCGAGGGAACTGAGCTTCTCTTGACCCGGCTCAGCAAGATGGCGGACAACCGTTCCTTTCTCGAGTCTCTCCATAAAGACGTAGCATAGTTGGGCGGGAACGATTACGTCTTGTCTCCCTTCCAGGGCAGCGCGGGAGACCGGACCCGACCACAACGTCCGTGAAAGAGAAGGAATTCATATGGTAACAGTCAAAGTCATATTGAAGCAGGATGTACCGAGTCTTGGAAGCAAAGGCGACATCAAGCAGGTCGCTCCTGGGTATTTCCGAAATTTCTTGCTGCCGCGAGGCCTGGCTGTGGAGGCAACCAAAGGCCAGATTCGCGCCCTTGAAACCAGTTCATCCACCAGGGCCGCGCAGTCGGCCCGTGCCAAGGAGCAGGCAAGTGGTCTGGTGCAGCAGCTGGAAGCCACCACGATCCAGATACCGGTTCGTCTGGGCGAGCAAGGGCGCATTTACGGCTCAGTGACAAGCAAGGACATCGCGGATCAGCTGAGTGAACGAGCCGGGGTGTCAATCGATCGCCATAAGATTGAGCTTCCCGAGCCCCTGAAATCAATCGGTGTGCATACCGTGCCGATCAAGGTGGATCAGGGAGTCGAGGCGAAGATCCAGGTAGAGCTTGTTCCGGAGACGTCGGTCGCCGAGGTCTAAGTCGAGATCTCGTCCACCTTTGTTCCACGACTCGTGCACTGAGCAGCGTTTCTTCTCTACAAAGTTCGACATTCACTGCTTATCGTCAAAGAAACGCTCGACTACGTCCCACGGCGGGACGTAAGGTAGAAGT
>DASVZE010000380.1:0-2211 GCA_036391775.1 Chloroflexota bacterium
CTACATCGCGGGCAGCACGCTCTCCGGTGACTTTCCGCTGGCCCACCCTCTCCAGTCGAGGTTTGGCGGCGGCACCAACCTGGGTGATGCCTTTGTTACAGAGCTCAATGCGTCGGGAGACAGGCTGGTCTACAGCACATACCTGGGCGGCAGCCGTGAGGACGATGCCGAGGCCATTGCCGTTTCAGGAGGGAATGCGTACATCGCGGGCCGGACCGATTCCTCCAACTTCCGGACCGCCTCCCCGCTCCAGGCGTCTCTGGGTGGAGGTACCTGCCACTACGACTTTATACAGACCGGCACCGCGGCCTGCTTTGACGCCTTTGTGGCGCGCATCGGCCGCTCCGGCATCTCTCTTCGTTTCAGCACCTATCTGGGAGGCAATGGATCCGACTTTGCCTTTGGCATCGCGGTACATGGCGGCAACGTGTATGTGGCCGGTCAGACCGACTCGACCAATCTCAAAGCGCATAGCGTCGATACACGTGCAGGCATCCAGAGCTCTTTGCGTACGGGCACCTGTTCCCCGGATGGGGCAGCCAGGCGCTGCAGCGACGCGTTTGTGAGCGAGATCGCGGGTAGCGGAAAGCGCGTCATCTACAACACCTATCTGGGTGGCAACGGCGAGGACTATGCCAACGCGCTGGCGGTCGATCGCGCCGGCAACGCCTATGTGGTGGGGGACACGCAGTCCTCCAACTTCCCACTGGTGGCTCCCTTCCGCTCAAAATTCACCGGTGGTCCGGACATGGCATTTGTCGCCAAGGTGGCGTCAGGCGGCGGGAAGCTCGTTTACAGCACATATCTGGGCGGCTCGGATGGAGACGAGGCGTACGGTGTGGCGGTCGATCGCGCCGGGGACGCATTTGTCACCGGCCGCACCTCCTCCCCCAACTTCCCGGTGAGCAACCCGGTTCAGCGCACCATCCGCACCGTGGCCGGAGATCCGCCGCAGAACGCGTTTTTGACAGAGCTCAATCCGTCCGGCAACGGACTGGTCTACAGCACGTTTCTGGGCGGCAGCAACCATGATTCCGGGAACGGCATCGCGTTGGATGCGGCCGGCAACGCCTATCTCACCGGATTTGCTTCATCCACCAACTTTCCGGTGATTCACCCCATCCAGTCATCTCTGCGCGGCGGCGTCTACGATGCCATGGTGGCCAAGATCGGGAACCCCAATGCAGTGCTTCCGTCGCACAGGACAACAGAGAAA
Source organism: Chloroflexota bacterium (assembly GCA_036391775.1). Classification (GTDB taxonomy): domain Bacteria; phylum Chloroflexota; class UBA5177; order UBA5177; family UBA5177; genus DASVZE01. The sequence continues at coordinate 1,217 of DASVZE010000380.1, forward strand.
CCGTGCAAGACAGGCTTCGAGCGCGTCCACGGAACCTGTGCCAGAGGGCAGCGGAAAGGCGCATGACTTTCAGAGGCGCGGATTGAGTGCGTCCGTCAATCCATCGCCCAGCAAGTTTCCGCCCAGCACAGTCAATACGACGGCAATGCCGGGAAAGACCAGCTCACTCCACGCCTGATACATCTGTGTATACCCCTCGCTAAGCAAGGTTCCCCAATCGGCTGTAGGCGACTGGACGCCCACTCCCAGATAGCTCAGGGCCGACGCGGCCAGCACCGCTCCTCCGAAGCTGATGGTTGCCATGACAATCAGCGGTTCGAGTGAGTTGGGGAGGACATGGCGCCGCACGATACGCGGGCCGCGTGTGCCGGCCGCCTGTGCGGCCAGCACATACTCTTGATGCCGAACCCGCAGCGCCATGGCGCGCGCCATGCGAGCATATCCCGGTATCCCGGCGACACCAATGGCAATGATAGTGGATGAGAGGCCAGGTCCCAGGATGGCCACTATGCCAAGTGCCAGCAGCAGCCCAGGCACGATGAGTAGGGCGTCCATCAGCCGCATGACCATAGCGTCGATGTATCGTCCCGTGAATCCCGCGACCAAACCCAGCGTCACGCCGATGCTGCTCTCCAGGCAAACCACTCCTATCCCGGCCAGCAAGGACACCTGTCCTCCGTACAGGACACGCGACCAGAGGTCACGTCCCAGGTAGTCGGTGCCGAAGGGATGAGCGCCAGAGGGAAGCTGGTTCAGCGTGTTGATGTCGACGGCCGTCGGGCTGCGATGGGCGATGAACGGAGCCAGGAGGACCAGCGCTACCACGGATCCAAGCATCGCCGTACCGATCAAGCCGCTGGGATGGTGGAGGGTGCGCCGCGCCACATACCACGACCTGTGTGCGATCCGCTCGGTTGTTCTCCTCCCCTTCCGTGTGGACGCAGTGCTCGAAGAGTCCGCCGGAATATCCGCCGTCCGTCTCATATTGCCACCTC
>DASVZE010000381.1:0-1586 GCA_036391775.1 Chloroflexota bacterium
GTGCCGTCCGCCTCCGGCGCGTCGGTCGGTATTCTATAAACCGAGACCTGGATCTGTTCGATGGGGACGGCGTAGGTATCAGCGCCCATTCGCTCTCCTCGACGACGCTTCCAGCAGAGGGCGGGCGATGCATCCATCGCGGCTCGGACCGGCTTGCCGGACCCGGCAGAGCGGTATGCTGAAAGAGATTACCTACCCCCCAGGAGCGTCATAGCATCTATGTCCAGCCTACCACCGTATCTGTTTGGGGTCAGCGAGTTCACTACCTGGCCGTGGAGCTTCGAGCGCGACGTAGACAGCTACGCGCGGCTCGGGGTGGATACCATCGAAGTCTGCGAGTTCAAGCTGGATGCCGGCCGCATGGACGACCAGCTCGCCCTCATCGCGGAACGTGGTCTGCAGATCAGCTCCGTTCAGCCGGCCACGCGCACCTTGTTCCCCAGCCAGTCACAGCCCGAGCCGAAGGACGTGTCGGAGCGTATGGCATACTTCCGGCAGACCATCGAGCGGTTCGGCAAGCGAGCTGAGGGACGACCGTTTGTCACCAACACCGGTATCCCTCCCAACGGCAACATGCAACACGTGCTGGACACGGCAGCGCGTGAGTACCGGAGCCTGGCCGACTTCGCTGCCGAGCGAGGGGCCAGCGTGGCTCTGGAACCGCTCAACGCCTCGATCGCCAACGTGGAGACCGCCATCTGGACGCTCGAGCAGGCGATGCGGGTGGTGCATGCGGTGGACCGCGACAACTTCGGCATCTGTCTCGACGTATGGAACATATGGCAGAACGCCGGCATCGTGGACGGGATCAAGGCGTGCGGCGACCGCATCTTCGTGGTGCAGCTGAGCGATTGGCGAACGCCCCGCTCCTATCAGGACCGGCTTATTCCAGGACAGGGAGAAATTCCGCTGCCGCCGCTCCTGCATGCCATCTATGAGAGCGGCTTTCGGGGCGCCTATGCGGTCGAGATCTTTTCCGGAGATGTGCCCGACTCATTGTGGGAAGAGGACCTGGAGCAGGTCATCAGGTCGAGTCGCGAGGGACTGGATCGAGCCTGGCAAGAAGCGCTCGCCGCCGCGTAAATAGTTTATCGCGCAGGACCTGGTGGGCGCGTAACGTTCGAGCTCGCTGTGAGTGAAGGTGAACTGGCGCTTCGGCGGGAAGCTTGCCTCCACCTTGTGACGGCGCTCTGTGCCGGGAAGTAGGATGAGTGGGTCAGCGGAATACGCTACCTCGACGTTGGTGAGCTACGTCGCTGGAAGCAGGAGCAGGCAGGAGAAGAGGTGACACTAACAGGCGTGTGACCCGCAAACGGGCATGGTCCCGTAGACGACGGGGACGGAAAGGGAGGCCAAGGGTGGCGACAACCGGAAATGTGGCGTTGAGCCGGCCGCAGAGACGTGCGGAGATGTCCGGAGTTGCACCTGCGGCTGCTACGGATGTCAGAACGTCTGTGATGGGGGTTCTCTCGAAGGGAGACACGGAATGGATACCGATGCCGAGGTCACACCGGAGCCAATCTTGTCCGTGGCAACGGGGTTCATGGCCGCCAAACATCTGTTCGTGGCCTCGGAGATCGGCCTCT
>DASVZE010000382.1:0-2406 GCA_036391775.1 Chloroflexota bacterium
ACGCGCTATGGGAGGAGGAATATCGCGGGGGTCTGCCGATCATTTTCTCCTTCATCAACAACTTCTACGCTATGGGCGGTCAGACCGCCGGAGAAACCATGGGCTATGATCACCTCGCTCGGATTGGGGCAGCGCTTAACCCCTGTAACATGCACGCTGAGAGTGTTGACGGTAATAACCCTTTGGCAGTGGCCGACGCTGTCCGCCGTGCCCGATCCTTTCTTGATCGAGGCGCCGGACCCGTGCTCTTGGATATTCAGTGTTACCGCCAGAGCGGTCATTCAGCGAGTGATGCGAGCTCATACCGCAGTAGAGAGGAGATGGATGCTTGGCGTGCCGTCGATCCCTTGATCGAATTTGGAAACACATTGGAGGACGCGGGAGTTCTCAATGCCGAGACACGTGCCAGTCTCTCTGTCTGGGCTCGGGATCGAGTGGCAGAAGTATGCCGGCTGGCCACGGACCTGGACATATCTCCCCGGTTGGATCTATCTAGAGATCCTGACGCAATCGGACATCTCATGTTCTCGGACATCGTTCGTGACCTGCCGAGCGACGACGCGGCAGAATTTCGGATACCTCTGGATCAGTGCTCGCGGGTGCAGTCGATCGCTCACAGCTCGCGTTCGGGATTGGACGATGATGGAAACCAGATTCCAGCCGGGAAGGCCATCACGATTCGCGACGCACTGTTTGAGGCTATCGTCTACCACTTCGCACACGACAACCTGCTGATTGCCTACGGTGAGGAGAACCGCGACTGGGACGGAGCTTTTGGCGTCTATCGTGGACTCACGGAGCTGCTGCCTTATCATCGTCTGTTCAATGCTCCGATATCAGAAGCCGCCATTGTAGCGACGGCCGTGGGTTATGCCTTGGAAGGGGGGCATGCTCTGGTCGAGCTCATGTACTCCGACTTCATAGGGCGGGCAGGCGATGAATTGTTCAATCAACTCTCGAAGTGGCAGGCAATGTCCGGCGGAATCCTGCACATGCCCGTGGTTGTCCGTGTCTCGGTAGGCAACAAGTACGGTGCACAGCACTCTCAGGAGTGGACTTCGCTCATGGCCCACATCCCTGGCCTCAAGGTTGTCTTTCCGGTAACACCGTATGACGCCAAGGGGTTGATGGCTTCGGCTCTCTCGGGAGACGATCCCGTGATCTTCTTTGAGAGTCAACCGCTCTATGACGCTGTCGAGATCTTCCATCCGGGCGGTGTACCAGCTGACTATTACCGCGTTCCCATTGGCGAACCAGACGTCAAGAGGACTGGTAGAGATGTAACGATACTTTCAATTGGAGCAACACTCTACCGAGCCCTCAAGGCTGCGGAAAATTTGTCCTCCGCATTTGGGCTTGAGGCTGAGGTGATCGATGCTCGATCGCTTGTTCCGTTCGACTACGAGCCTGTCCTGGAGTCTGTACGCAAGACCGGGCGCGTGTTGTTGACGTCGGATGCCTGCGAAAGAGGCAGCTTTATTGAAACACTCGCGGCGGACATCGGGCAGCTGGCCTTTGACGATCTGGATGCTCCCGTGGTGGTCGTGGGAGCCCGGAACACGATCGCACCTCCGACCGAGCTGGAGGCGGGTTACTTACCACAACCAGCGTGGATTCTAGATGCAATTCATTCGCATCTTCTACCTTTACCGGGTTACACACCCACCACCTCACAAAACGCGGAGAATCGTGTACGGAGAGCTCGAAGAGGAATCTAGGCATGATATGAGGGCAGAGAGGGTCCTCATGTTCCGAAACGTGAACAATCGTACCCCGGACATATCAGGAGGCCAACAATGCGGTATGTTCTCGCGCATGATGTAGGTACGACAGGTAATAAGGCGACTCTTTACGACGAAGAGGGGGCGTTGGCGGGGAGCACTTTCGTTGCATATGGCACGGTGTTTCCGCGAACCGGATGGGTAGAGCAGAACCCGGACGACTGGTGGCGCTCTCTTTGCACATCCACTCATGACCTGCTACATCAAACAAGCGTGGCAGCTTCCGATATCGCCTGTGTGGCCTTCAGTGGTCAGATGATGGGAGCAGTCGCAGTAGATGCCCAGGCGCGTCCGCTCAGAAACGCCATTATTTGGGCTGATCAGCGAGCTGTTTCCCAAATCGACCGTGTCGCGGAGCACTGCAGTCCTCACGATGTCTACGCCATTACGGGACATCGCCTGAGTCCATCCTATTCCGCCGCAAAGATGCTCTGGCTTAAAGACATGGAGCCGCAAACTTACAGCCAGACATTCAAATTTCTCCAGGCGAAGGACTTTCTCGCAGCGAAGCTGACCGGCATGTATGCTACCGACCCCTCCGATGCATCAGGAACCAATCTATATGACCTGAAGCAGGGAGTGTGGTCCAACCCATTGGTTGAGGCATTTGGTATCGAGCGAGACA
>DASVZE010000383.1:0-3457 GCA_036391775.1 Chloroflexota bacterium
TAGGAGGAGCGACTCAATGCGGGCGGAGGAGAAGTCCTTTCCCACTTCCAGCCTGCAGTGTCAAGTAAACCGCAGATTCAGGATCGTGCCATCACGCCATCGTCCGAGACGCTGCGGGACTTTGGCCGGGTCTCCGCCTCCGCCAAAAGGATGAGGGATGGGAGAATTGCCTCAGAGAGAGAGCGGCCGGCGTGTCAGGCGCGGGCCCCAGTCCGTCAGGCAGCCGTACGAATCTGAATGGGCAAGAGCGCCCGAATCTCAGTGCCGTTTCCAGGCGAGCTTTTCACCTGCAGCGTGCCTCCCAACCGGGTCGCGCGCTCGCGCATCGTTTGCAGTCCCAGATGGCCGGGATAGTTGCCCGTTGTGTCGAATCCTCGTCCGTTGTCTCGAATTTCGAGCGTGACACCGTCCGGGCCCGACATGAGGCGCACCAGTACCGAGGTAGCGCGAGCGTGTTTCACTGTATTGTGCAGCGCCTCCTGCGCGATGCGGTACAGCGCCTCCTTGGTAACCAGCGGAACATTTGGCTCGCGGTCGAGCGTCGCGTCCACGCTTATCTGGTGCCGGGAATGGATGGCGGCTACCTGCTTCTCTAGCGCCGCTACCAGGCCCTCAGATTCGAGCGATTCCGGCCGAAGCTCGAAGATCAGAGCCCGCATTTCATTTAGTCCGGCTTCAGCTAGCGTGAGCACATATTCGAGAGGCTCAACCACTCTGGCCGGATCGGACTCCGCCAGAGACCGCGCCGTCTTCGCGCCGAGGGCAATACCATACAGCGCCTGCGATACGGAGTCGTGGAGCTCGCGAGCCAACCTCTGGCGCTCCTCCAGCACCGCGACCTCCTGTGCCTGCTGATAGAGGCGCGCGTTTTCGATCGCCACCGCGGCCTGATTGGCGATCGCCAAACTCAAAGTGGCGTGCCGTTCCGTAAAGTAGCCGCGCTCCTGATGGGAGAGCGCAAGCAGGCCGATTACCTGGTCCCGGAGGATAAGTGGAATACCCAGCCAGGACGTGATATGGAGCAGCCGGGAGTCGAGCCGGTTGCCGACCATTTGGCGGAATGCTTCAGCTTCTGGACTCGAGTCGCGAATATCGCCGATCAGCAACGGCTGTCCCTTGCTGATCACCTGCCAGAGCAGGAAGTCGGGGCCTAGCGGAACCGCACCACCCACAACCGAATCCAACGATAGCGGCCCGCGATATCCGATCGTCGAGGAAAGTCCATCTTTCCACTCGATAATTGCTGCCTCATCGTAGCCGGCAACAACCTTGACCTGATCCAGGATAAGCTCGAGCAACGGTTGTAGCTCCAGAGTGCCCGCAACGCTGTGCGATACCTCAAGCAAGGTCGAGAGCTCCTTGGTACGTTCTACGACCCTTTGCTCAAGTAGCTCGTACGCTTGAACGCGCTCCGTGATGTCGCGTACGACAGCCAGAACGTGAATCTTGCCGTTGTACATGAAGCCTGTGCCGTGCACCTCGGTGGGAAAGGTAGATCCGTCTTTGCGGACGTTCAGGCCCTGGGTCTGGATTTCGCCGCCGGAAGCGATCGTTTCCTGCAGGTTGAACAGGTCCGGGTGCACGCTGGAGTGCACGACGCGGGTGGATACCAACCCGATAATCTCGTCATGTGTGTATCCATGCATCCGGCAGTAGGCAGGATTGGCCTCAACGATGACCCCCGTGTCCACCTCTGTGATCACCAGCCCGTCACTGGTGGCTTCGAAGACTCCCTGATACTGAGCTTGCTTCTCACGCAGCTGCTCCTCGGAATGGAGCCGCTCTTCCAGCGCCGCCTTGGCCTGGGCCTCCGCGGCGAGACGCGCGTTTTCCACCGCAACCGCTACCTGGTCGGCAATCGTGACCAGTAAGCTCAGATCAGAGGCCGGAAGAGGGTCGGAGGAGACGGTGTAGCAAGTAAGCGCACCTACCACTCGGCCCTGTACGCGCAGCGGCACGGCAGTCGCGGCGGTCCAGCCCTCCGCCGACAGGACCTCATACAACGCCAGTCTCGCCGGATGCCTGACATCCTGATCGTCCAGTAATCGGCGAAACGACACATTGCCGGTGCGCATGGCGGTTTGAGCCACGCTTTCGAAGTGCGATCCCGCCAGGTTATAAAGCATCCAGGCGCTCAGCTCTTCGTATCGATCGGGAAGACCGTGCCCGCCCAGAAGTGCCGGAAGATTGCCGCTACCGGGCAGCCAGATGGCGACGCTGGATACCCCGACAATGCGGCAGACTTGCTCGCCCAGCACGCCGATCGTCTCTTCAACCGACGACACAGCCGTCAAGAGTCGGGCAACTTCCGCCAGGCCCGAAAGCTCGCGAACCCTGGCTTGTGCGGCACTGTAGAGTTCGCGGTTCGCGGCAAGTCGCTGATCGAGAGCGCTCATCATGGCGCTGAAGGAATGCCCCAGAGATGTAACTTCATCATGCCCACCGACGGGTTCGGAGAGCTGAATGCGTCCCAGCGTCGCGTCCGTTCCGGCCATAGACGCCACACTGGATGCTGTCGCCTCAAGTACCTGCAGTCGAGAGGTCAAGCGGCGCGCGATCGCGAGGGCCAGAGCAGTTCCCGCCACAACGACGACTGCTCCCAGTGCGGCGAGAAGTAGCGACAGCAGCTTGATCACGTTGTAGTCGGATGTAAGAGGACGAATAACCTCGATGGCGCCATCCCAACGACCATCGGCGCCACGAAGCGGAACCAATCCCGAGAGCACCGTCTGTCCCGACTGATTTTGGGTTGCGATCGAGACCCGACCTGTGCCGATCCGGCTCAGCGTCGAAGAGGTCACGGGAGCGCCTGTCAACGGCAGCCCGTGAGAGTCGGTAACGGTCGTCCCGGTGATCTGATCTCCCGCCACCAGGCTGATGTCGGCATCGACTGCGTGACGAATACGAGCGGCAAAGTTACTATCCAACCTCCGGCCCACGATCACGGCTCCCACGACCCGCGGACCGCGAAAAATGGGGACGGTCACCCGATAGGCGAACCCTCCTGCTGCTTCGTTGGGAAGGTCCTGCTCCAGCGCGGCATAGGGAGTGCCCGCCAGGGCGCTTCGAACGCTGGCCCGATCGGCGAGCGAGGTGCGCGGGCTCAAGGTGTCTTCCATACGAACCAGCACTCTCCCGTGAGCATCGACGACGTCCATAATATCCGCGTTCAGATCGGCATACATGGGTGTGAGGAAATAAACGAGATCCTGGCGGTTTCCCTCGAACGCGTCCCGGATCACAGCGCGCTGATCGGCGACCAGACGGGCTGTTCCCAATAGATCGCTGCGCTGATTCCCAAGATAGCCGGATACGCCCGAAAGAGTTCTGCTGACCTCGCTGTTGGCGCGGTCGGTCAGCGTTTGATTGAGGAAGAGGACGGCCGCGGCTACACACACAACGGTACACAGAAGCACCACTCCGAACATGGCAACGGCAAGCCGGAAGCGAAGAGATG
>DASVZE010000384.1:0-1719 GCA_036391775.1 Chloroflexota bacterium
AGGCTCGTACCGTGGAATACGTGGTCCAGGCTATAGCGGCGTACCGGAGCACCGGCCTCGGCTGCCCGCAGATATTCGGACAAGGTCGCAAAGCGCACGGTGCAGTCCGTGCTCTCAATCAACTTGCGCAGCGGCGGCACCATCAACTCGGCGCGGCACATCCAATCGGGCGACGGCAGCAGCTCAAGCCATTGTACGAGGCCACGCACCGCCCCTTCGCACAGCGATGCTTGCCGGGTGAGTGTAACCACGTCTTCTGGCCACTGGTGCAGGTTCAACGTATTGCGCGTGGCCGTCAGCAGACGGCTCCCGTCGAGACCTTCCCACCACACGGCGGGCACGTCTTCCTGAGGAATCGTGGGCGTGTGCCAGGTCCATTGGAAGAACAGCGAAGCGTACTCCATGCCGACGCCTCGCAGCAGCTGTGGCAACTGCGGGAAGAAGTCGAATTCCTCTTCCCAAAAGGTGCGCGGCCGTACGCCCAAGAGGCGCTGGACCGTCCGAACGCCGTAGACGCGCTGGCGCACGTTGGATTCACCACCATGAAAAAGCCCATAGGGCTGGCCGTACGATGCTCCCACAACCTCGATCTCGCCGTATTTGACTGCGGCCTGCAACTCTGCCAGAGCGTCAGGGGCCTCGGCGGCCAGCTTCTCGTAGCCAATGGCATCGAAGTTGACGTTGCCCCTGGCCCCGGTCTCGGCGCAGTAGCGCAGCATATCACGCACGGAGGCACGCAGGGCTTCCTCGCCCCACAGCCACTCCATATTGACCCAGTGCATGTGGTTCCCAAACGTATAGTAGATGGGAAGCCGGCCTGTGGCCGCGTGATCGGGTGTCATCGTTCGACCCTTCGCCTACTTGACGGCACCGCGGGTCAGGCCGCTGATAATCAGGCGTTGGAAGAACAGCACCAGCAGCAACACCGGGATGATCATCGTCACGCTGAGCGAGCTCATCAGGTCCCAGGGCCGGCCGGCCCCCATGCTTGGGTCGACTGCCAGCTCGACCAACCCAACGCTGAGCGTCTTGGTCAAACGGCCCGTGGCAAACACCAGCGGGTAGAGAAGCTCATTCCAGGCAATAATAAAATTGATGATCAGCATCGTGGCCAGGGCAGGCCTCATGACCGGGACAACCACATGCCACAAGAGCTGTGGCAGCCGGGCGCCGTCGATGGACGCCGCTTCCTCGATCTCGACGGGGATTTGTTGGATAAAGGGCACCATGATCCAGACGGTGAACGGTGTGATCAGACTGGACATCAGCATAATCAGCGCCAGGCGGCTGTTCACCAGCCCGAATTTCTTGAACATCTCGAAAATTGGCACCACGGTGCCGATCTGCGGCACAGCGATCGAGAGGATAAAGAGCATAAACACCACGTTGCTGCCGCGGAAGCGGATGCGCCCCAGAGCATATGATGCCAGGAATGCCAGAACTACCGAGCTAATGCTGGACCCCAGGGCGAAGATCAGCGAATTGCTGAGATAGCGGTAAAACGGAATGGCTCGCGCCATGTTGATATAGTTATCGAGGGTAATCTGCTGCGGGAAATAGCGGGGTGGGATCGAAAACATCTGGAACTTCGGCGTGAAAGAGGACATGAAGATCCAGTAGAAGGGCAGCAGAACGACAAAGAAGAAGATCGCCACTACCAGGTAGAGCAAGGCTCGGTTCAAGACGCGATCCCACTGGATTTCCTGTCGAGCCGTTGAC
>DASVZE010000385.1:0-3189 GCA_036391775.1 Chloroflexota bacterium
TAGCTGTTGCTGCGAGCCGTTACCCCATGGCGGTACAGCGCTATGCGATTGTGGCACCGTTTGCCCGGGTGGTACGCACCGCGTATTGCCGGGTTGGCGCATGCCGCGTGGTGAGGCTCGCGTTTGGCCGCCGGACTAGCGGTTCGCTGATTTGTTGGAGGAACCATGGTTCATTCTGAAAGCCTGGAGCTTGCAGGCAGGACACTGACGATCGAGACAGGCAAGGTAGCGTGGCAAGCAAGCGGTGCAGTCACAATTCGATATGGAGACACTATCGCGCTTGCTACCGTTGTGGCATCAAAAGAGCCACGTCCAAATATCGACTTCTTTCCCCTAACCTGCGATTTTGAAGAGAAACTTTATGCCGCCGGAAAAATCCCGGGCGGCTATATCAAGCGCGAAGGGCGCCCAAGCACCGATGCAATTCTTGCGTCTCGACTTACGGACCGCCCTCTGCGCCCCCTGTTCCCCAAAGGATTTCGTAACGACGTGCAGGTAGTCGTTACGCCCCTATCGGTTGATCAGGAAAATGATCCGGACATTCTGTCCATTATCGGGGCATCGGCAGCGTTGACCATCTCCGATATCCCGTTCGACGGCCCCGTCGGAGCGGTTCGCATGGGCTACATCGATGGAGAGCTGGTCGTTAATCCTCTCCAGCCCCGCATGGCCGAGAGCAAGCTGGATCTCGTCATGGCAGCTACGCGAGACGCCATTGTGATGGTTGAGGCTGGTGCCAAGGAGGTGCCCGAGGATGTCATTCTCGAGGCGCTGTTACAGGGTCACGAGCAGATCAAGGCCATCATCGATATGCAGGAGCGGCTGCGCCAGGCAAGCGGCAAGGAGAAACGCGAGTTTCCGCTGAAGACGTCGCCCGAAGAGTTGACCGGGGCCGTGCGCGCCTATGTCGGCACTCGCCTTCACGATAATCTCGTGCACCAGACCAAGCACGAGCGTGAGTCCGCAGTCGACGCATTGGAGAACGAGGTCCAGGGTCACTTTGAAGAGCAAGGATGGGAACCAGCGGACGTTAAGGCGGTTTTCGACAGCCTGGTCAAGAAGACTGTGCGTGAGATGATCCTCAAGGAAAACGTTCGTCCGGATGGACGTTCACGGACTGAGATACGTCCACTCTCCTTCGAGGTGGGTCTGCTTCCGCGCGTCCATGGCAGTGGACTATTCAGCCGCGGTCAGACGCAGGCACTGACCATCGCCACTCTTGGCTCAACCTCGGATGAGCAGATCATCGACGGACTCGGGGTTGAAGAGTCGAAGCGATATATGCATCACTACAACTTTCCGCCATTCAGTACGGGAGAGGCGCGGCCTCTTCGAAGTCCTGGCCGGCGCGAGATAGGGCACGGCATGCTGGCGGAACGGGCTCTGGAGGCCGTCATTCCAAGCCAGGATGAGTTCCCCTACACTATTCGGGTCGTTTCGGAGATTCTCTCGTCGAACGGATCCACGTCGATGGCGGCCACAACGGGCAGCACTCTGGCTCTGATGGACGCCGGCGTACCGATAAAGTCCCCGGTTTCGGGAATCGCCATGGGCCTGATCACCGATGACAGCGGAAATTACGCCATTCTGACGGACATCCAGGGCGTCGAGGACGCACTGGGCGATATGGACTTCAAGGTTACCGGTACGCGTGAAGGGGTCACCGCAATTCAGATGGATATCAAGGTATCCGGATTGACCAGGCAGATCATGGCCGAGGCGCTACACCAGGCGCGCGAGGCTCGACTCGTCATATTGGATGGTATGAGCGAGGTCATTTCAGGACCGCGTCCCGAACTGTCGCCCTATGCTCCGCGCATCACACGTATCCAGATCAATCCCGACAAGATCGGCACCGTCATCGGTCCCGGCGGCAAGATGATCAAGAAGATCATCGAAGAAACCAAGGCGTCGATTGACATAGAAGACGATGGCAGCGTCTTCATTGCCAGCAATGATAGTTCGGCCGCGCAAAAGGCGACTGACATGATCCGCGCACTCACCGCCGAAGTGGAGGTAGGACAAACCTACAACGGGACCGTGAAGCGAATCATGGACTTTGGCGCATTTGTCGAGGTGCTTCCCGGCAAAGAAGGGTTGGTGCATATTTCGCAGCTTGCAACACACCGTGTGAATCGAGTCGAAGATGTTGTCAACCTTGGCGATCGACTGGAGGTCAAAGTCACCGGTATCGATTCCATGGGTCGCATTAACCTGTCGCACCGCGCCTTGCTCGAGCCGGATGGTGGGACACCTGACGGCGAAGGACGAGCGCCCGACGGGGGTGGACGGACGGGAGGCCCTGGGCGCCCGGACCGAGGTGGCTTTCGCCGAGATCGAGATCGGGGAGATCGCCGGCCCTTCGAACCAAATCGCGGTGGCGGACCCCGCGGCGAGGGAGGCTACAGACGAGACAGAGGCTCGGATGGCGGGTCTGAAGGTCGAGGAAATCAGGATCAGTCACCTCGCGGTGATAACCAGCGGTAGGCGCGGTGAGCGCTTCTGACGCTGCCCCGCGGCTCGAAGATCTACGCCGAGAGGTTAATACCTGCACGCGTTGTGACCTCTACCGTGACACATCGCACGGTGTGCCGGGTGAAGGCCCGGCAAACGCTGAGATTATGCTGGTCGGAGAGGCTCCCGGTCGAAACGAGGACCGGCAGGGGCAGCCCTTCGTGGGGGCGGCCGGCAAGTTCCTGGAGGAGCTTTTGCACACTGCCGGCCTGTCTCGCGATGAGGTGTATATCACCAATGTGGTCAAGCACTGGCCGCACACCATGACTGGAGAGTATCCGCAGAACCGCGCCCCCGAACAGGACGAGCTTGCTGCCTGCCGGCCTTACCTCGAGCGTCAGATCGAGCTGATCAATCCACGACTCATCATCATGGCAGGACGATTTTCCCTGGGCACGTTCTTTCCGGGCACTTCCATTTCCCGCGTTCACGGCCAGATTTTCGAGAGTCAGGGGCGACACTTCTTTGCTATGTATCACCCTGCGGCGGCCTTGCATAAATCCGATCTGCGGCAGACGTTACTGGACGATATGAAGAAGTTGGCGACGTTTCTCCACGAAGTGCCGCAGGAGAGGGAACAGCCGGAGGTTCCGCCGACCGACTCAGCCGAGCACGGTCCAAGTCAGCTAAGTCTCTTCGACTCGTGAGAGTCTAGAAAGCCGCCATGGCAAAACC
>DASVZE010000386.1:0-4924 GCA_036391775.1 Chloroflexota bacterium
CGTCCTCTCCGTGAACATAGGCCGCACTGACCCAGGGCCCAATCATGGGCCTATCGCACCCTGGATAAACCGGCACCTCGCTTGACCTACCCGCCACTTCTACCGTGTAGAGAGCGTTCTCCACTTCTTGTTCGAACGGAACATTCCCCACGTTGATGGAGATGCCAATCAGATCAACACCCGGGGTACGGAGCGCTAAAAGAAGGGAGAAGACGTCGTCTCCCGCCGTATCTGTGTCAATCCATAGCTTCATTGAAAATGAAATCTACTCCTCAGTTCGTCGCCGAGTCTTATGCAACGTTCGAGATGGCCAATCATGCGGAAAATAGTGGGCAGAACCCAAGCCGTCTAACTCTTCGCGCGTCGGAAGACCTGGTATCACGCCCCACTGCTGCACGGAAAAGGCTCCCGCGACGCACCCTCGTCGCGTTGCTTCAATCGGCTCGGCGCCTTCGGCAAGAGCGACGGCGAAGGCGGCATTAAAAGCGTCTCCCGCCCCTGTTGTGTCCACAACACGCTGTACTTCGACCCCCGGCACCAGTTCGCTGCCCGTCTCCCATAGACAGATAGCACCGCGCTCTCCCAGGGTAATCACGGCGTATCGCACCCCCGCTGCGAGAAGCTCCGCTCCCAATTCTCTTGCCGTTCCTTTCCGACCTACCAGAGTTGCGGCTTCCAATTCGTTTGGTACGAGAAAATCAGCGAGTGCAAGGACTGCGGAATCGACCGGTCGAGCAGGGGCGGGGTTAAGTACCGTGATAGTCCCCGATTCCCGTGCGACAGCCAGTGCCCGTGACGCTGCCGCCACCGGAATCTCCAGTTGGACAAGGCAAACGTCGGCCGTGGCTATACACTCCCCGAACGCGTCGACGCTAGCCTCGTCCAGTAGCTCAAGAGCTCCAGGAGCGATGGCGATTCTGTTCTGACCACTATCTTCTACCAGAATGACACCGACCATGGTTGACGCATCCACTTCGATGGTCCGGGCGGCATTCACTCCCTCCCGTTCCCACAACGCCTTCGCTTCGCGAGCGAAAGGATCCGTGCCCAACGCAGTGAGAAGATCGACCCGCGCTCCGAGTCTGGCAGCCCCTACCGCTTGATTAGAGCCCTTGCCGCCAGGCTGTACGTCGAACGGTCCCCCGATCACTGTTTCTCCGGGACCGGGCATCCGGGGCACGCGCAGACTCAGACCCGTCCCATAGCTTCCTACGACGGCAATGCGTGCCACTCATCACCTCCCTTCGTCGCCAGGCGTGTTGATCAGGCGCTTTACCTGGCATCCTCCTGGTGTCCGCTCGTCATAGCGCCAGCCAGTGGTGAGATCCTCGCGGCTCAGGTACTGTCACTCCCCCTCCAGGTATCGGCGTGAGACCGCTCGGCCGCGGTGATCAGGTTTGCCGCCACGCGGGCAATTTCTGCCTTCTCTGCGTGAGTCGCATTATCGACGCATGTGGCGACTAGTTCTGCGCAGCGACGCCGGATTACGTCGATCTCTTTCGAGTCTTCTCCCCGTTGCTTGAGTATCTCTCTCAACCAATGCTTTCCGTAGTGGGCATGTATGGTCTCATCTGCCCAGTCGAAATCCATGTCGTGCTCGCTGACCGCATCGCCGTACTGGTGGAAGAGACGCGTTCGTGCCGGCTTTTTCGCGATATTCTTCGTCTCAAAGAAGTAAAGCATCCCCAGGCGAAAGACTGGGTCCTGTCCGGCTGCACTGTCGTAGATATACGTTCCAAGCGGAATCTCATCGAGCTTCAGTCCCCAGGACCGGAGTCTCTCATACCCCATGCGACAGTGACGAGATTCGTCATAGGTCCAACGGGCCGCATCCATGATCCACTCCCACGGAAGCAGTTCAGAGAACGCCCAAAGAATAGCACCCGCCGTTTCCACAGCCCACGCTTCATTCAAATGGCTCACAGCGGATCGAATCTGAAGGGCTACTCCCTCGCCGTAGGGAACGTCGGGATCGATTATGTCCGGCCAGTAGAAACGGCACAGGTAGAAGCGTGCGTCACGTGCCGGACGGTCGGGTATCTCGAGCACCGTATTGGTCTGCCATGGCTCGAATCGAATTGACGGTATAGTCCCCTGGACGGCCACACCTCCCAGCGCGTTTAATCTCTCGGCTAGACCGTTCGTCCATACCTCCTCATCCGCCTGCGAAAGTGCCCCTTCAGGCGGCATATCGTTCAGCCAGCACGCTACCGTCCGCACCTGTTCCTCCTTATCTCTCACAGCCTGAGCGAGGATTCGGTGTGTTGGGCCGTCGGCAATTGGGTCGGAGATTTCAAGATACTCTCGATATGCCTTGAGCAAACCCGGCAACAAGACTCGCACGAGACCTCGTATGAACGCCGAGGCAGAGGGAGCGTTCCGCGCGCCATCAAATATGGAAACGAGCGGTTCGACGCCCTCTAGTGTCATGAGTCGGCTAGGATAGCGCAGTTCGAAAACGCGATCGCGTAATGCATCGGCAGTAAGCGCACTCTGCCATATAAAGAGTGGCAGGGTCGTCTTAATGTCGATAGATCCGATCGATGGAAGCCAGGCCGCTTCGCTGATTGCCAGCGACCGCTCGCAAAAGTGAAAGCGCTTTAGAATCTCTGCCGTATCGAGGCGCATCCAGCGCGCGCGTCTCTGGTAACCGGACAGGTAGTCCGTGTTGTTGGGGACGCCCATACTCACACGTGGATCATCGCAAACGCTATAGGTCTAGCGCTTCGATGAAAATATCAACCTCGCCACCACATGAAAGACCGACATTCCACGCCATTTCATCGGAAATACCGTAATGTATGAGCCTTGGCTTTCCGCTCTTGAGAATATCCATGGCTTCTTCGTACACCGCGGATTCGAGACACCCTCCGCTGACGCCACCCGCGATTCTGCCGTCCGGCGTCATGGCCATCTTGGCTCCAACGGGACGCGGTGTCGAACCCCACGTACGAACAACCGTGGCCAACGCCACCGGTTGGCTGTCACCTTTCCAGGAATCAATCTCGTTCAATATGTCGCGCATTGACGCTCTCCCGTCCCAGAACGTACCTAACTGTACTGTATTCTGGAGCGTGTTACCTGGATTAGTACGTCTTCCAGTCTCCGAGTCGCATCAGTCAACTCCTGATACATGCCGCGCCGCGCAACGACTGGGTAAATGGGTCATTGAGATAGGTCTGTTTCTCGGCTCCGCATCTGAGAGACTGCTGCAATGAACCCCCTGTATTCCATCATGGAATCACCACACCGGTGGTGGACACTCGCCGGCCTGAGCTTTGGAGCCGCCTGTATCGGCGCCGTCGTGATGCTCAACTACGGTTGGTCTCATCTGCTCTGTCAACTCTGGTTCTATGCAGGAGCCGTTCTAACGCTTGTCTTTCTAGCTCGCGGCGTCCTCAAGCACGTCAAAGATGTGACGGAACCGGAGCATCAGGGGCACCCATTTCACTGATCGCGCAGGCGCCGTTGATTTCTGGGTAACCTGGCTCCTCACTCAATCACTGAGTCCCTGCAAACCGATCTCGGGCGCGATTTGGCGCATAGCGACGATCACATAGTCGATATGGTCGTCGAGTTCGACTCCGAGGTCGGCTGCTCCGTTCGTCACATCTTCTCGGTTAACTCCACGCGCGAAGGCCTTATCTTTCATCTTTTTGCGAACAGACCGAGCTTCGAGATTGAGAATGCTCTTGTCGGGCCGCACTAACGCCGCTGCGGTAATCAATCCAGTCAGCTCATCCACCGCAAAAAGGCTCTTGTCCAACATATTTAATCGAGGCAGACCCACGAACTCGCCGTGCGCTTTGATGGCGTAAACAACGTCGGCAGGATACCCCTGAGCTTCCAGAATGGATGCCCCAAAAAGTGGATGTTCATTGGGATCAGGTATGCCGTTCGGATTTGGATGCTGCTCGTAATCGAAGTCGTGCAACAGCCCGGTGATACCCCATTTATCCTCATCTTCACCAAATTTCCGCGCGTAGGCGCGCATGGCTGCTTCAACAGACAGCATGTGGCGGCGCAGGCTTTCGCTCTGCGTGTAGCTCGTCATGAGCTGCCATGCTTCTTCCCTGGTTTTCGTACTCATTGCACAGCCTCGTCCGACGTTGATTTGCGCTTCTCCGACCAGCCGGGCATGGAGTGCCTTCTTCCTCACCGGCTGTCAAGATCCGCTTGACGCAAACCTATAATGACACGACGTACGGCTAAGGAGGCTGTCTGTGGCTGACGTATTCAAGAACTATGTTGGGGGCAAGTGGATCGAATCCCGCAGCGGCCAGACGTTCGAGAGCAGAAATCCTGCGTGTACCGACGAAGTCATCGGTGTCTTCCAGCGGTCAAATAAAGAAGATGCCGTGGCTGCCATAGATGCGGCGCAACACGCCTTTCCGGAGTGGAGCCGAACTCCAGCGCCGGCGCGAGCAGACATTATTCTGCGCGCAGGTCTCATGCTGGAAGAGCACAAAGAGGAGTTCGCCCGTCTGGAGACGCGCGAGATGGGAAAAGTCCTCGACGAAGGGCGCGGTGATGTGCAGGAAGGGATCGACATGGCGAAGTATGTTGCCGGAGAGGGCCGCCGCCTTGTCGGTGAAACCGTCCCATCGGAGCTGCGAAACAAGTTCGCCATGCTGGTGCGCCAACCACTCGGCGTGGTTGCCCTGATCACTCCGTGGAACTTTCCGATCGCCATTCCAACGTGGAAGATCTTTCCTGCGTTGATCTGTGGCAACACTGTCGTCTTCAAGCCGGCCGAAGATACGCCGGCATGTGCCACGCGGCTGGTGCGGCTCCTGGAGGAAGCGGGACTACCGGCAGGTGTATTGAACCTGATCACCGGCTATGGGCCGGAGGCCGGCGCGCCCCTGGTCGAAGACGAGCGTGTTCGAATGGTGTCCTTTACTGGGTCCTCGGTCGTGGGTCG
>DASVZE010000387.1:0-2998 GCA_036391775.1 Chloroflexota bacterium
GAAAATTCTCGACCGCCAGGTTCAGCACATAGAAGAGATGGTCCAAAAGAATCCCCAAAACCCCGATGCCCGCCTCAATGCAGCCAACTTTTATCTTGAGACGGGCATGCTTGACCAGGCCATCGAGCAGGCGCAACAGGCCCTCAAGATTAAGGACAACTACGCAGGGGCCTATCTGGTCATGGGGCGCGCCTATGCGAAAAAAGGTGACACGGAAAACGCGCTCAAGAACTATGACCGGGTGCTAGACCTTAACAAGGATAATCCGATGGCCGGCTTGGACCGGAACGTCGAAGCGGTCTATTACGAGGTTGGGCAGATCTATTACGGCCAGGGCAAATACGCCGAAGCGACTGACGCTCTCCAGAAAGCGTTAAAGATCGACGGGACGGATGCTGATGCACTCTACTCGCTGGGCGTGGTCTACCAGAAGCAGAACGATAATGCGAACGCCGTGAAGCAGTTCGAAGAAGCTCTCCGCTTTGACCCGATGTTTGGGTCAGCGTATGAGGGTCTGGCAGTCAGCTACTCGGCGATTGGTAATGCGCCGGAAGCGGCCTACGCCGCGGCGATGGTCCTCTATTCCAAGGGCAAGTACAGCGAGGCGGCCAGTCAGCTAGAGGGCGTGGTACAGAAGAATCCGGACCTCATGCGAGCTTATTTCGGTCTTGGCCTGGCTTATGACAAGGTGGGCAAACCCGAACAGGCCGTGGAGGCCCTCAAAAAGTATGTCCAGGCGAACCCCGACGACATTGCAGGTAATAACGCCTTAGCTCGCGTAAGTAAGGAGATAGCCAAGTGAGTAAGATAGCATCTGTGGCCTCCGATAACCAACCAATGGAACTACCGCCGAGCGACGTGGGGGGGGCGCCCCGCAAAAAGAAGAGTCGTGGTCGCACCGCCCTCTTGACCGTTCTGCTCCTATTGGTAGCATGCTCCATTTACCTGTGGAGTTCGTATCTCTTCACCCGTAAGCCGCTCACGAACCTTCCCATTGCAGCGGTCATGGCCGAGGTGATCAAGCCCCGCTACCTTTTCTCTATCCATGATATCAACGCCCCCCTTGGAGTGGCCGTGAGCCCGCAAGGGGATCGAATCTATGTGACCGAAAGCGGAGGCCAGCGGCTCATCCGCGCATTCGACCGTGACGGCAAGGAACTGGCCCAATTCACTCCGCCCAACAAGACCCCACTCGACGCGCCGGTCTCAGCGGCTTTGGATAGTGAAGGACGGCTCTTCGTCGCCGATGCTTTCAGGCATGCGATAACCATATTCGATGCGGGCGGCAACTTTAAGAAATCGGTCACCTTCTCCGGGGACCAGGACTGGATACCAATCGGGATTCATATCGATGGCAAGACACTGCTGGTTGCCGGTTACGACACTGCGAATCACGGTGTCAGGGGACTGAATCTCGACGGGCAGACCCTCTTCCGATTCGGCCGGGACGGGGAAGGGGACGAAGGCGGAATATTCGCTTCTGCAGGCAAAGCCGTAACCGACAGCCGCGGGCGCATCTACGTCACGGACAGCATGAAGGCCCGGGTGGCCGTCTTTGATCAGGACAGGAAATTCCTCTACAACATCGCGGGATTTGCTATGGCCACGGGCCTCGGGATCGATCAGGACGACCGGCTGTACGTCGTGGATACCACCGATCAGAACGTCAAGGTTTATGACGTGAGTAGCACGGACAAGCCCAAGCACCTGTTCGACTTTGGCAGACACGGGATCGGAGACGGAGAGTTCAACTTTCCGAACGACATCGCAATCGACGACCTGGGGCGACTCTACATTACCGACCGAGCCAGCAACCGCGTACAGGTTTGGACGTACTAGGCGACAAATCGGGAACCGGCCACTGGATTTCAGGTAGTATCTGGGCATGAGGATTTCCGTCTTGGCATGTATCACATTGCTTCTGGCTTTTGGTTGCTCTCCCCGGCTGGGGGAGCGGCCCGCGTTGCCGACTGCCATTCCCGGGTTGCTGTCGAGCGATACCGTCTTTGTGACACCCGGGCCAAAGGCAGCCCGAACTCGGATGCCATCTGGACCTACATCAACCCCCGCAGCCTGGGCGACCGCGCTGCCGCCGACTCCCTTGCCTCCCGCTCCTTCAATCCAGCACCCGTTGACCGGTGAGGCCTGTTCTCAGTGCCACTATGTCGGCGCATACTACCACCTGCCGCTCGACCACGCCAAGCGTTCGACAGCCACATGCCTGGGGTGTCATAAACTAGTCGGATCGATCGAGGTACCTCCGGTTAATCACGCGTTAACCGGGCGCGAAGCATGCCTCACCTGTCATCTGCAAGGACAGAACGGCGCGCCGGTCGAACCGGGCGACCATGCGGGTCGAATGAATGCTACCTGCTTGACCTGTCACAAGCCGAAGTGATCCTCGCCAAGAACAAGAATGAGAAACGGGCTGATGGGGGCCCAAACTGCGTGATGATGCGCCGGAAGACGTTCCTTGGGTAATGGGTTACCCGCGACATTACATGGAAGGAGGTGAAGTTTTCATTAAGCTCTGCGTCGAAGCAGATCGACAGAACCCGAGATACCTGAGGAGGAAAGGAAAGTGAAACTTCGTTTGTTAACCTTGTTGGCGATCGCGCTGGCCGTTGCGGCCTTGCTGGTCGCCTACTCGCCGGCACCGGCACTCGCCGATGCCGGCCCGCACGGGCACAGCAGTCTGACGACCGACGGCTGTGCCGACTGCCACCGGGCGCATACCGGTGAATCGACCAAGCTCATCGCCGCGAACACCATCTATGACCTGTGCACGAGCTGCCACGGCCCGAGCTATCGCGTGCGTGAGAATGTCGTGGATGGCTGGAACAACGGCGCAGCGGGACACGGCCCTCCGGTCCCGTCCGGCCCTCTCAAAGGCGGCGGTTTCGTCAACGCGACAATGAACACTGCCTACACTACAACCGTTCCCATTACCCAGACGGTGGCTAGCGCGCACCAGGTGCTTGGTATGCCCGGCTATACG
>DASVZE010000388.1:0-3504 GCA_036391775.1 Chloroflexota bacterium
GATCCGCGCCCATGCGCGCTCCGCCGATGAGGTGGGCGTAACGCGGCTCCTGCACCACCTCCTCGGCGCCTGCCGCCCAGAGGATCTCCTCGACCTTGTTCTTTCCAAACTCGATCACCTTGCGATCGTTGTCTTTAAGCGAGAAGGTGATCTTTGCCACACGTATTCCGTGCTGATCGGTTTTGTCCGCCAGCTCGACCCGATTATCCTCCCAGGGAAGAATCTCCGACAGTAAACCAAGCGCCGCCCAGTGGTTGTAGTCCATCATCACCTTGCGCATCCCCCAGCCCCATGCCCCTTTGGCCGCCATCATCTGCTTGGCGAAGGCGATTGGAAGCGGGCCCACCGTCTGCACGGCAAAGCCCCGCGCAAACCCGCGCATCGGGTCCGTCTCGTAGAACTCCTCGGTCAGAGCGTTGGCCGGTGGCGCTTTGTACATACGGACCAGGTCGGGGAAACGGCCAAGCACCACATTCCCACCCTGCACCATCAAGTACCTGCCGACGGTGTCGCTCGAGTTGGCCAGGCCGTTCTCGTGCCCCGGGCACGCCGAATTGAGCAGGAGCCTGGGTGTCTCGATGGCATAGCCGCTCACGATGACAACCCGGGCGCGCTGCTCCTGTTCCTTTCCTTCGCGGTCGACGTACGTTACGCCACTGACCAGGCCGTCCGGTCCCAGGTTAATGCGTGCCACCATGCAGCGGTCCCTGATCTCAGCGCCGTGTCGCACCGCGTCGGGAACATGGCTCACCAATGTGCTCTGCTTGGCGCCAACTTTGCAGCCCTGAATGCAGAAACCGCGGTAGATACAATGTTGGCGATCGCCGTAAGCGCCGGACGCGATAGCCACGGGACCACCCGCTACCACGCCTATCCCGAGTGCCGTGCACCCTTTGACCAGCTTGTCCGCCACCCCACCAAGAGGATGGGGACCGTACGGGTAGCCGTGCGGATGGCCCCAGGGAAAGCGTGCCGGACCGGCGACAGGAATCTCTCGTTCCAGCATCTCGTAGTAGGGCTTGAGGTCCCAGTAGCTGATCGGCCAGTCGGCGCCAAGACCGTCCTCGCTGTAGACACGGAAGTCAGAGGGATGAAAACGGGGAGCAAACCCGGCCCAGTGCACCGAGCCTCCCCCGACTCCTTTACCGCTGTTATTAGCACCCATCGCCAGAGGGTTTTCGCCACCGGTGATGCGCAGGTCGTTCCAGTAGAGCTTGTGCGAGCCGGCTTCGTCGCTTACCCAGTCCCGCTCCGTATCCCAGAACGGACCGGCATCAAAGGCCACGACACTGAAACCGGCGCGTGCCAATCGTTGGGCCAGCACTCCGCCGGCCGATCCGGTGCCGACGATGACAAAATCGACTTCCTTGTCTGTGCCGTAACGGCGCATAGGAGAGTCGAGGTGCTGGACGGGTCCCAACATGTGCTTGCCGTTTCGGACATCATGAAACGGTCCCAGTAACGGCTGTTTCAATGCGTTCCCTCCTGGCCGGCCGGAGCCCGATGCGGGTGGCGTCCGCCCAGCTGTTTGTACTGCCCGGAGCTCGACGTGGGCGGAGGCACCCACTCGTAGCGGCGCTCACCCTTCTCCCAGGGCTCCGGCTGGCCGTTCTCCAGCCGGAAGTACCCACGCGGATACGCCGGCCCGCCGAAACCCACCTCGTCCCAGGCATACGGATGCGCGTAATAGGCGTCGACCGCGTCCGACACGAGCATGAGCCAGAAGCGATCCGGCGGCATCCGCTTCCACGCCTCGACCTCCTCGGGAGGCGTGTCCCCATGGATCTGCCATAGCACGTCATCTTGCTCCAGCGGCGCCAGCTCAGTGAAATCCGAGCCGTACATCCGGCGCGCCGTGTCGTCGATCCCGCGCAATCCGAGGCGATACGCTTCCCCATCGGGTGGCATGTCCTCGTAACGGTACCCATCGATTCGGCCCGCATAAAGCCGATCGTCGACGTAGTTGAGCACCGGAATGCGGTGATCCGCGTCGCGATCATCCTGCGGGATCACACGGTCAAATACCGCCTGCGCCAGGGCACGCTCCTCCCCTGCGAAAAATCTGATGGGCGGCGGGTTGTGGACACGGTCCAGGACAACGGCGCGTGTCGCCTCATCCCAGAAAGCCTGTTGGTCGAGCGTGCTGAAGCCGGGGTAGTAACCGGGCTGAGGACCCGCCGGAATCGATTGTCCGGTACGAGGATCCACGGGCAGCCGGCCCGTATCGCCGTCCTGGTGTTCGCCCATCACCGACTCCGCCTCAACAAACTGGCCAGTACACCCATAAAGCCGCTGGCGGCAAAGAGCAGGGGGGCGAAGACGGGTGGCCCGTAGATCGTGTTATACAGCGGCAGCTTGAGTCCGCCGGGGCGCCGCCAGACGCCGCGCAGGTGGAAGAAGGAGCCGATCGACCCGTCGAGCAAGCAAAGGACCGAGGCCACCGGTAGCACGGTTCGGGCGGCCGCGCGGCTACTCACCGTGCCGATTCCAGCTGCCATCATCAATGGGGTCAGCAGGATAGGACTCCACTGCAGCTTTCGGTACGTGAAATTGTTCTTGTAGTGCGAGTACAGCGCCTCCAGTCCGCTCAGCAAGGCAGCCAGTCCGGCCGCCACCGCCAGCTGCTGCTGAAAGCGACCCTCGCGCACATGCTGCTCCAACTCGATCCCTTCCCGGGAAATGGCGCGAGGCAGCAGACCGCCCATTGTGTGCCGGCGGCGCGGAATGCGCATGATACGCCCGTGGAGCGGGGCATCTTCGCGCCGTAGCAAGGATGCCAGCAGTCACAGGTAGCCGCTGAGCGAGAAAAGCAGCGGCGCGAATACCGGCGGTCCCATGATCATGTTCATCACAGGCACACGCCAGCCACCCGGCTTACGGGCCACACCACGCACATGGAAGTAGAAGCCGGCCACACCGTCCACCAGCGTCACGGCAGAGAGCACTGGAAGCAGCGTATGAGCGATCCGGCGGTTGAATGCCGACCAGATTCCGGCTACGGTGAGCGCGGCGCTCAGCAGCACCGGCGTGTACATGACCTGTTGACTGTAGCTGCCACGGTAATGCTCGTACGTTACCTCCAGACCGCTGAGTAGACTGGACATGGCGGCAACCAGAGCCAGACTCCGCTGAAAACGTCCTTCCCTGATGTGCTGCTCGACCACGATTCCCTCGCGGCTTAGGTCACGGGGGATGAAGTCCCTGAAGAACTCAAAGCGCGATTCGCGCCGAAGTGGCTTTGGGGCAATTGCCATTGACGCTGTTCCTCACTTACAACAACTGATCTATCTTGTCCCGAAAGAGAGTCAGCGCAATGCGGGCTCCATGGGGCTGTCCCTTGATCAGCGCCTCGCTGAAGTTGCGCACCTGCTTCGCCGTCACCTTGGGCGGCATGGGTGGCTCGTTGGGATCGACCACCGCCTCCAGGACAGCCGGCCCTGGCGCGGCCAGGAACTCCTGCATCACGGTGTCGATCTCATCCGGCCGCTCTACGCAGAATCCCTC
>DASVZE010000389.1:0-5726 GCA_036391775.1 Chloroflexota bacterium
GCATATACCGTTCGTATCCGAACCAGCTTTACCTTCGAGCATCTTGAGTTCAATGTGGCGCGGCAGTACAAGGGGAAGAAGAATCCACTGGCGGATCGCCGCGTACGGCAGGCATTGGCTCTGGCGCTTGACCGGCAGGGACTGATCCGCACGTCTCTACGAGCGTCCATTCGCACCGCGGTCACCATGGCCGCTTGGTCGCTCTACGTTCACACGCCGGATCTCAATCAGCCGGGTGTCCCACAGCCACCCGACGGTCAGTGGGACCCGATCGTCCGGCGCTATGTCGTATCGGGCACCAAAAGCGCCCTGGCAGATGCCCGCAAGCTGCTGAATCAGACACCGTACAAAGGCGGTTTTACTCTCGATCTTGCTACGACCAGTGGGAGTAACATCCGTCAGTCGGAAGAATCCGTGTTAGCCACCAACTGGGCCAAGCTGAGAATCAAGCTAAACACTACATTTGCAAGCTCAGCTAAACTTCTGGCTGGCTGGTCCGCGGGGGGAATCCTGGCGCATGGAGACTTTCAGGCCGCCTTGTTTGCGTACCTCGCAACCACAGATCCGCAAGCATACCGGTACAACCTGGTCTCTGCATACTGCAGCCGGTCAACCACGCGGCATCAAGCGATCGACGGCAATAACGGCTGCATCCACGACTCCCTCATCGATCGTTACTTCGCGGACGCAGGACGCAACCTGGACGCGTCTGCTCGCGCCGCCGACTACAATGCCATTCAGATCCAGGTAAACCGACAGGCATACTGGGTTCCCCTATACTTCTGGCCGACGATGGCGACCGATGACGGTCAGGTCCTGAACTTCTCGCTCAACCCTACACAGACAGGAGCCACCTGGAATATTGCAGCCTGGGCGAAGCGCTAATCCATGACACATCTCTTTGACCGATACGCCGATTACCTTCCGGTAACCGCTCAAACTCCACGCCTGACGTTGGGCGAAGGAGATACGCCGTTACTGTATGCGCGTCATCTCACCGAGCTTCTGGGCTGCCGTGCCCTTTTCCTCAAATTCGAGGGCATGAATCCCACCGGTTCCTTCAAGGACCGAGGCATGGTTTTGGCCGTATCCGATGCGCTGGAGCGAGGAGCGAGTGCGGTGGTCTGCGCGTCGACCGGCAATACCGCTGCCTCCGCCGCCGCCTATGCCGCAGCCGCGGGATTGCAGTGTGCCGTCATTCTGCCCGCCGGCTATGTGGCGCCCGGGAAGCTAGCTCAGGCACTGCTCTACGGTGCGTCCGTCGTCCCGGTAGCCGGTACTTTCGATCAGGCACTCAGCCTGGTGCGGCAAACGGTACAAACCACCGGCGCGGTGTTGGTTAACTCCCTCAACCCGCTGCGACTGGAAGGGCAAAAGACCGCGTCCTTCGAAGTGGTGGACGCCCTCAAACGAGCGCCCGACGTCCTCGCGATCCCGGTAGGTAACGCGGGCAACATCACCGCCTACTGGCGCGGCTTCTCCCAGTACCGTGCCGTTGACAGGCTGCCCATGATGTGGGGATTCCAGGCAGCCGGGGCGGCGCCGCTGGTCACGGGTTACCCCGTGGACAAGCCGGAGACAATAGCCACCGCTATCCGCATCGGCAAGCCCGCTCGGGGTGCGGAGGCGATGGAGGCCGTGGCTCAATCAGGCGGATTGATCGACTCGGTAACCGACGACGAAATCATGGATGCGTATCGCCTGGTGGCTTCATGCGAAGGCGTTATGTGCGAGCCGGCTTCAGCCGCCTCTCTGGCGGGCCTGCGCAAGCTGGCACATGAGGGACGCGACCTCTCAGAGCTCACCATTGTGGCTGTCCTCACCGGCCACGGTCTCAAGGATCCGGCGACTGCTCTATCCGGCTTTGAGGAGCAAACACCTGTCGAGCCGAACCTGGAGGCCGTGCTCGAGGCGTTGGGCGCATGAAGAAGATTCGTATCGAGGTTCCTGCCAGCACGGCAAACCTCGGTCCAGGCTTCGACACGCTTGGTATGGCGCTCGACTTCTGCGACATCGTTACGGCCGAGGTCGGCGAGGTGGGTGGGGACATAGTACTGGAAGGCTGCTCCACCGACATATCCCTTGATTCCCACAGCAACCTGATTTGCATGGGGTATCGCACCTGGGGGGAGCAGCGCAAGGTCGAGCTACCCGGAGTCCGCTTCACTTTGCAAAGCCACATTCCCATCGGCAAGGGGCTGGGCAGCAGCGCTGCCGCCATCGTGGCCGGATTGGCGGCCGCCGCCTTCGCGTCGGGTGAGAAAAACGCGCGGCAGCACATCCTTCACATCGCGAGCCGCATGGAGGGACACCCGGACAATGTATCGGCTGCCGTTCTTGGCGGCCTCACCACGGCCTTCGACGACGGAGACCAGGTTCGTGCCCTCAATCTGGTCAACCATCTCTCTATCGGAGTGGGACTCTTTATCCCGGATGACGTTCTCCTTACAAGCGATGCGCGAGCGGCACTGCCGGACAAGATTCCAGTTCGTGATGCCGTACACGACCTGGGACGGCTTGCCTACCTGACGACGGCGCTGATATGGGGCCTGTGGGAGTGCATCGGCCCTGCCATGGAGAATCGACTGCACCTACCCTACCGACGTCGACTGCTGCCCGAGCTGGACACTGTGATCGAGGCGGCTAAGGAAGCCGGCGCTTTCGGTGCAACCCTGAGCGGCGCCGGCCCCACCGTGATCGCGCTGGGACCCGCGGAGGCCGCAGAACGTTTCACCACAGCCATGGAGCGGCGGGCAAGAAAGCGGGGCTGGCCAGGGAAGGGCCTCGTAACAGGCGTCCGCCAGCATGGAGTCCAGGTCAGCGAGATCAAAGCAGAAACCGAAGGCGACCCCGCTCAAACGAGCTAACCAAACTCGCGGTCAATGGGCTCGGCTATATCATCAGCACTGAGTGCTGGTCACCTTCGAAGCTCGTGCGCACGGGGGATCCGGATCCTGATATCAGACAAAATCGCCATTTGGATTTAGGACGCTGCTTTACTTCCACTTGTCGCCTCAGTCGCCTCGTCCTCCCACTCTCGATTGTTATGCCAATACGCCTCGATCTGCTCGAGGGTCTTGCCGCGCGTCTCCGGCACGAACTTGAGTACAAAGAGGAAAGTAATCACACCCAGAACAGCGTAGACCCAGAACGTAAGCGGCCGTCCCAGCAGGTTGATGAGCGACAGGAACGATATACTGACCACCAAATTGGCTGCCCAGTTACCTACTGTCGAGATGCTCTGACCGGTTCCACGCAGCTGGTTAGGAAAGACCTCGGCACTCATCAGCCAGAAGACTGGACCCATCCCAATGGCAAACGAAACGATATAGGCCAGTAGACAGATCAGGACCAGGAATCCGGCGTTGGAGGGGCCGATAGCGAACGTGATGCCCAGCGCCGTCAAGGTAACGACGATGCCTGCTACACCCCAGAGCAACAGTGGACGCCTGCCCATTCGGTCGACCAGCAGCAACGAGACGACCGTTGCCACCACGTTAACGATACCCACCACACTGGTCGCAAGGATGGCGCCGGAAGCCGACTTGAATCCCGCATAACCAAAGATGGTGGGAGCGTAATAAATCACGGTATTGATGCCGACAAACTGCTGGAAGACGGCAAGCCCAACGCCGACCAGAAGGGCAAAGCGCAACGGACCGTGAAGGAGCTCTCCAGGACTGGAACTACTGTCGCGCTTAATGGACGTCCGCAAGCGGCCTAAGTCCTTGCATACGTCTCGGCTGCCGATACGGACAAGGGAGGACTCGGCTTCATTCCAGCGTCCTTTACTTGCCAGCCAGCGCGGTGTCTGGCGGAGAAAGAGCATGCCAAAGCCCAGAATCGCCGCCGGAATCACGGCAACCGCAAACATGGGCCGCCAGCCCATCCCGTTGTTGGCAAAAAACAGGTCGACCCAGTA
Source organism: Chloroflexota bacterium (assembly GCA_036391775.1). Taxonomy (GTDB): domain Bacteria; phylum Chloroflexota; class UBA5177; order UBA5177; family UBA5177; genus DASVZE01. Next base: position 3,923 of record DASVZE010000389.1, read on the forward strand.
CGAAACGGCAATGCCGATTGTGATCATGAGCTGATTCATGGCGACCAGCGCTCCGCGGATGCTTTCCGGCGCCATTTCGGCGATGTACATAGGCGCAACCATGGAGGACGCGCCCACTCCGAACCCCACAATAATGCGGAACGCGATGAAGAACGGAAGACTGGGGGCGATTGAGGTCAAGACTGCGCCCACCCCAAAGATCGCCGCAAGGATAATCAACGCATACTTCCGGCTCAGTACATCGGCCATGCGCCCAGCAACTGCCGCCCCGAGGATGCACCCGATGAGCACCGAGCTGATCGCCAGCTCCTCCGTAAAGGAGGTGAGATGGAAGTCCTTTGTGAGAAACAGTGCTGCGCCGGAAATAACACCGGTGTCGTAGCCAAAGAGTAGCCCGCCAAGTGCGGCCACTGCCGCGACCACATATGAATAAGTGTGGTCCCCTTCCGTGGACTTCGGCTGTGCCTCTTCCACCGCTCGCTGATTTTCCTGGGATAGTGTTAGCTGCGCCATTGCCTCCACCTTTCTAAGCGAACGTCCGGTGTCGCACCCGGATGATTGACGTCTGTCCAGGCAGGTGCAAAGAACGTGCCAGGTTATGTCACGCGCGTAGCAGCGCGACATTTCGCTAGCGTTCGAGCTGGCTTATTGGACTCCACTCACTAATGCCATACCAGTCCGCTCCGACTACCATAGGGAACAATGGCACAGCGTTTTCTCTTTGGCAGACCGGTCTTCAAGATCGGAACCAGCACACTGACGGGCGGCACCAGTTATTTGAGCCTCGCTCGGCTGGCCGGCCTGGTAGAGCAGGTGGTGGAAGCGCACCGCGTGGGTATCCGCCCCATCGTTGTCTCCTCCGGCGCTATCGCCGCCGGGCGGCAGCGGCTCGACTTTCCCCGTGACCAGAAGGACGTCAGTTTCAAGCAGGTGCTGGCTGCGGTCGGCCAAAGCCGGCTCATGCACCTCTACGACCAATTCTTTGACTTTCACGCGGTGACTTCGGCTCAGGTTCTGCTCACTCGCTCCGACCTCTCGGAGCGGCAGCGCTATCTCAACGCCCGCAACACTCTACTTGGGCTCTGCGAGCGTGGTGTCATCCCCATCGTCAACGAAAACGATGCCGTCGCTTCCGATGAGATCAAGGTGGGGGATAACGACACACTATCCGCCCTGGTCGCCAATCTGGTGGACGCCGACCTGCTGGTCCTGGTCAGCGACATCGCCGGTCTCTATACCGCCGACCCACTGACCGATCCCACTGCTCGGCTGGTGGAAGAGGTGCCGGCTATCACCCAGAGCATCGAGGCCTTTGCCGGCAACATCCGTTCCGGGCTCGGCACCGGTGGGATGGCAACCAAGCTCGCAGCGGCCAAACTTGCCACAGCGTCCGGCGCTCAGGTGCAGATCGTCGATGGCAGCGAGCCAAACGCGCTGCTTCGAGTCCTTCGCGGCGAGAGGCTCGGCACCCGCTTCCTTTCTCGCACCGATCCCATGGAGAGCCGCAAACGCTGGATCCTCTCAGGCCTTTCGCGACCCGGCAAAGTGACGGTGGACGGGGGCGCGGCCCGCGCGCTGCTGCAGCAAGGAGCGAGCCTGCTTCCCGCTGGAGTGATCAGAGTTGAGGGGAGCTTTGAGCGCGGGGACCCCATCGACATCCAGGACCGCGAGGGCCGTCGTATCGCACGAGGCGTTGCCAACTACAATGCGGCGGACACAGAGTCCATTACCGGCAAGCGCTCATCCGATATCGAGCGCATCCTGGGTTACAGCTACGGAGATCACCTGGTGCATCGCGACAATC